>JAZNTC010000206.1:0-25947 GCA_045591605.1 Acutalibacteraceae bacterium
TCCAGAATATCCGGGCGGTTGGTGGCGGCGATCATAATAACCCCTTCATTGGCGCCAAAACCGTCCATCTCCACAAGCAACTGGTTGAGCGGTTGTTCGCGTTCGTCGTGACCGCCGCCAAGACCGGCACCACGCTGACGACCGACGGCATCGATTTCATCAATGAAGATAATGCAAGGAGAATTTTTCTTCGCCTGATCAAACAGATCGCGCACACGCGAAGCACCCACACCGACATACATTTCCACAAAATCCGAACCGGAAATGGAGAAGAACGGCACGTCCGCTTCCCCCGCCACCGCACGGGCAAGCAAGGTTTTACCGGTACCCGGAGGGCCCACCAGCAAAACACCTTTCGGCACACGTGCACCGAGCTCGGCAAATTTGGCAGGTGCTTTCAGGAAGGTGACGATCTCACGCAACTCTTCCTTTTCTTCATCGGCACCGGCAACGTCCGCAAAGGTGGTTTTTCGCTTTTCGTCTGCGGTCATTTTCACACGGGCTTTGCCGAATCCCATCATTTTGCCGCCGTCGAGCGAATTCATGGAACGGCGCATCATGATGATCATACCGACAATCATCACGGCGATAAGGAGGGTCGGCAACAGACTCACGATCCACGAAACCTCTTTGACGGGTTTGTAGTTATAGGTAATGTCGTTGTCGGGGTTATCGTCTGTGTTAAACACATCCACAATGCCGCGCACGTCATCCAAGAAGATGTTGACGTTCGGGACAGCGTAGGTCATTTCCCCGTTGTTCTCTGCGGCACCTTCCACCTTATCCCAAGCGGATTCACGCAAGGTGAAGGTCAGTTTGCTGGAATTCAAATCCAGCGTGAAGGTTTCCACCTGGTTTTGGCGGAAATAGGAAAGATATTCGGAATACATTTTGTCGTCTTTGGCGTTGTTGTTGCCAAAAAACATCCACACGATCATGACGACGAAGATCACGCCAATGAACGGGAGTAATATATTTCGAAGGGTCTTTCCCGGGTCGTTACGATGAGGCTCCATTCAAGTTTCTCTCCTTGCGATGTTTTGTAGTTCTTAGTTGTTGCCGTACACTTCCGGTTTCAAAATGCCAACATACGGCAGGTTGCGATACTGTTCGGCATAGTCCAGACCATATCCGACAATGAAGGCATCGGGAATGGTGAAACAACGGTAATCTGCCACAATATCGGTTTTGCGGCGTTCGGGTTTATCCAGCAGCGTGCAGATTTTGATGCTGCGCGGATTGCGGGTGGCCAAGGTCTTTTTGAGGTAGGACAGCGTAACGCCCGAATCCAAAATATCTTCTATAATCAAAAGATCTTTGTTTTCCAGCGGACAATCCAGATCCTTGATCATGCGCACTTCACCGCTGGTTTTCGTGCCGCTTCCATAACTGGAAACCGCCAGAAAATCGATGCTGCAGGGAATGTCAATGGCGCGCATCAAGTCCGCCATAAACACAAGCGAACCTTTCAAGACCGAAACCATAAACAGATTCTTGTCTTTGTAATCCTCACTGATCTGTTTGCCGAGTTTTGTTACCGCTTCTTTCAGCATTTCCTCCGTATACAGGATTTCCGCAATATCGTTATGCATACGTTTTCTCCTCCTCAGTTATGTAAAACACCAAAATATGTTCTGTGGTATCGTCGATAGCGACGCGTTCATCGCACCCCAGACCAACCACCAAAACAACGCCTTCTTCGTCCGCCACAATCGGGATCGTGGCGCGTAAAACGGACGGGATCTTTTCGGCGTTCAACCATTTTTTCACGGTGCGTCGTCCGCCGCGCAGATACGGCGAACATTCATCCCCCGTTTGTCGGGTGCGAACGACTGCCGTGCCTTTCATCTTATCATAGTCACAGGTGCATTGTAATAAGATTTTGTGAATTTTTTTGTTCTTTTCAAAGGTTTCGCGGTCCCACACCTCGGCACGGTAAACCGTGTTTCCAAAACAGTATGTTTCTCCCGGTTGCAATACACGTTCTTCGAAATCGGTAGCAACGGCATTGCACAAGGTAAGATATCCTTGCTTTACCGTGACGGCTTTGTTCTCCCCGACAGTTACCGCACCTTCGGACGTCAGGATTTCCATTACCTTTTGTACGTGTCGTTCTTCACAGACACCGTCAATCGAGAGGATCAGATGGCGAATAATACGTCGTTGCAGTGCGGTGGAGAGTTTCGCAATCGCGTGCGCGGAATACACGCCGCGGTCAACGGTTGCGTTGTGCACGGCATCGGTCACCACCGTGTCCCAGTAGTCTTCCTCATCTCTCACCACAGCAGACAAACGCGAAATTGCTTCGTGTACCTTGGGATTTAAGGTGTAAAGCTCGGGAACTATACAGTTGCGCACGCGGTTGCGTGCATACACGGTGTCGCTGTTGGTGGAATCGATGACGAACGGTAGGGCGTGCGCCTTGCAAAAGGCTTCGATTTCTTGCCGTGTACACGTCAAGAGAGGACGAATCACCTTCTGCCGCACGGGCGGAATACCACCCAAGCCACTTACCCCTGTGCCGCGCGCCAAATGCAATAACACGGTTTCGGTGTTATCACTTGCCGTGTGGGCGGTGGCCACCTGTGTGAATCCCTCCGACACACACAATTCGTCGAACACGGCATAGCGCACCTGCCGTCCGGCTTCTTCCAGCCCGATCTTTTGTGCCTGTGCAACGGCGCGGACATCCACATATCGAAGGAATAACGGGATGTCCCATTGTTTGCACAGCGTTTCCACAAACCGTGCATCGCGGTCTGCCTCTTCCCCACGCAATTGGTGGTGAATATGTACGGCGGCCAAACGGTCGATAGCCAGTTCCTCTTTTAACAGATGGAAGACGTATAACAGCACAACCGAATCCGCACCGCCCGATATGGCAACCAGCAGTTGTGCGCGAGGCGACACCATGTGATGCTGTTGCAACAACGCGCGTGCTTTGGTCAATACGGTATCATTCATCATGGTGCAGATCCAACGAGGTAAACTGCGTGAATTCACCTTGGAATGCCAATTTCACCGTTCCGAGTTCACCGTGACGGTTCTTGGCAACAATCACTTCCGACGTCCCCACTTCGGCAGAAGCGGGATCGTCTTTTTCGTTAATGTAATACTCGTCACGATAGAGGAATAACACCTGGTCAGCATCCTGCTCGATTGAACCCGATTCACGCAGGTCTGCCAACGCAGGACGGTGATTAGACTTCATTTTTTCGGTACTACGCGACAGCTGTGCACAGATCAACAGCGGAACGTTCAATTCTTTCGCCATGATTTTCAGGTTACGGGTGATGGCGCTCACTTCTTGCACACGGTTGTCCGTCGGTTTGGCGGATTGCATCAACTGCAAATAGTCTACCACCACGAAATCCAGTTTTTCCAAACGCAACAGACGGGATTTCATCTCTTGCACCGTCAAATTGGAGGTGTCGTCCAAATAGATCGGTAGGTTATAGAGTGTCGCCGCCGCCGCCCCCATACGCGTCCATTCATCGGAGGACAGATTGCCTGTGCGCATCTTTTTCACCGATACTCTGGCTTCGCTGGAAAGCAGACGATTGGCAAGCTGTTCGCGCGACATTTCCAGCGAGAACACCGCCACCGTGCGTCCTTGCCCTGCTACGTTTCGTGCCAGGTTTAAGGCAAAACTGGTTTTACCCATACCGGGACGCGCACCGACAATGATCATGTCCGAGCGATTAAGCCCCGTGGTGATGTTGTCGAGTGCGGAAATGCCGGTGGAAATACCGGCCATATCCCCTGCTTCGCCGGAATTCAACTTGGAGAAGGTATCGTAGACGTTAACAAGAACGTCTTTGATGGACACCAATCCCTTGGTGTTGCGCTCTTGACGGATGTCGTAGATCTTCTGTTCGGCATTATCGAACAACTGCTGAACATCCGCACCGGCTTCCATGGAATCGTCCAAGATCTCGCGGCAGGTACGAATCAAGGCACGTACCTGCGCTTTTTCGCGCACAATGGTGGCGTAGCGCGAGATGTTGGAGATGGAGGGAACGAGTTGAGCCAACTTCAACAGGTAGGCTTTCCCCTCTTCTCCCTCAAAAAAGCCTTCGGTTTTCAGCGATTCACGCACCGTAACAAAGTCGATCGTCTCGCCGCCCATCATCTTATCGCACATGACGCGATAGACGGCGCGGTGTTCGGGGAGATAGAAATGTTCTTCTCGTAATCCTTCGATCTGATTCAAACTGTTCGGATCCAGCAAAACAGCACCCAAAATCGCCTGTTCCGCTTCCAAACTGTACGGCAGATTTAAGTTATCGCTGTATTCTTTTTTCTTTTCACGTGTTGGAGCCATAAATTGAACGACCTTTCCGTAATTATTCGGAAACTACAATGCTGATTTTTGCCGAAATACCTGCCAAAAGTTTGATCTCGCCTTCGTACGTGCCGTGTGCTTTGATGTCGGACATACTGATTTTACGGCGATCCACTTCGATCTTGTACTGTGCTTTCAACGCTTCTGCCACTTCTTTGGTGGTGACAGAGCCGAATAAGCGACCGTTCTGCCCTGCTTTTGCCACCACCTTGACGGATTTTCCGTTCAACGCATTGGCGGCCGCTTGCGCTTCTTTCTTTTCCATTTCGGCATGAAAACGGGCGGCATCTTCTTTGTTTTTCAGATCATTCATCGCCTGCGCATCGGCAGGAGTTGCCAAATCACGTGGAAACAGGAAGTTGCGAGCATACCCGTCCGAAACGGTGACGAGCTGTCCTTTTTTGCCTTGTCCTTTGACATCGACTTTCAAAATTACTTTCATACCAGAAACTCCTTTATTGCTTGGTAGCGGTTGCTTGGGTGGCGGCAAGCGAACGTTCGCGATCGTCACGATAGCGGTCGATCGCCTGCACAAGTTTTTCTTTGGCTTGTGCCATGGTGACACCTTTCATCTGTGCGCCGGCCATGGTGATGTGTCCACCGCCGCCGATTGCTTCCATTATTAACTGCACGTTATATTCGCCAAACGAGCGGGCAGACACGTTGATCGTGCCGTTTTCCACAAACATGGTGAAGGATGCGTATACACCTTTGATGGAGAGCAGTTCGTCGGCTGCCTGTGCGGCGGCGACACGCAGTTCGCCGTGTGACCCCTCGTAGCAGGCAATGGCGGTGTTATGATAAATCTCCGCACGGGAAATGATCTCCGATTTCTTTTGGTAGGTTTCCATACTGCCGGTGAACATCCGCTTGACTTCCACCGTGTCGGCACCGAGTTTGCGCAAATATGCCGCCGCTTCAAAGGTGCGCACACCGGCTTTCATCACGAAACTGCGCGTGTCCAACATAATGCCGGCGAGCAGTGCTTCGGCATCCAAACGGTTGAGGTGATTTTCCCCCAAGTATTGGAGCAATTCCGCCACCATTTCCGAAGCGGAACTGGAATACGGTTCGTGATAAAACAGTAATGCGTTATCAATGAAGTCCACCATCTTACGGTGATGGTCGATCACAGCGATGGATTTAGCCGCTTTCAGCAGTTCGGGATCTTCCACCATCAACTTACTGTGCGTATCGGTAATGATCAGTAAGGTTTGGTCGGTCAGCATGTCGCGCGCCTCAGCAGGTTCGACAAAAATCGTGCCGCGATCCGCTTCGTCGTAACGGTCAATCAGTTCCATCGCCAAGGTTTTTTCGCGGTCGGTAACCACAAATGCGCGTTTACCGTAACCACGTGCCGCCACAGCAAGTGCAACAGCCGAGCCGAGGCAATCCAGATCCGAAAAACGGTGTCCCATCACCAGCACGTCCGAGCAGTTGGTTAACAAGTCGTTCAGTGCATTGGCCACCACACGGGTACGCACCTTTGTGCGCTTTTCCACCCCACGGGAAACGCCGCCGTAGAAATCAAACCCGTTTTTCGTTTTGACAGCGGCTTGGTCGCCGCCGCGACCAAGCGCCATTTCGATCGCTTGGCGTGCCAAAGATTCGCTTTCCTTGAAGGTTTCCCCTTGTCCGACACCGATCGACAGCGTGATCCCCATGGTGCGATCGCCGAGTTTCAACCCACGCACACGGTCCAGAATGGTGAATTTGTCGGCAATCATTTCGTCCAACTGGCGTTTTTCCAACACCACTTGGAACCAATCGTGGCTGTATTTCTTCAAAATACCTGTGCCACCTGCCACCCAGTCTTCCAACAGCGTGCCGACGTTGCCGATCAACTGTGAACGTTCACTGTCACGCAGATTCTGTGCCATTTCTTCTACATTGTCTATGTAGACCAGCATAACTGCCGGACGGCTGAGTTCGTATTCGGTCTCAACCTCTTTCAAATGGGTAATGTCGATGTAGTAGAGGATGCGCAACCCCTTTTCGCGTGCACCGATGTTACGCATCATCACGCGGTATTGGTGGGAATCCAACGTGATCTCCATCCCGTTTTTCAGTTCACCGACCGCCATACCGCCGGTAACACCGCTCACCGATTCGCCGTATACCTCGTTGTTATCGAGTACAGAGTTGCGAAACAGCGAGTTGTACCAAAGAATTTCCCCTTCTGCCGAGCACACAAGTGCCGGAAGCGGAAAATTCTCCACTGCCCCACGTTCGGTATGGTTCAAGGAGGCAACGACACGGTCCATATACCGCGCCACGTCGCGGCGCAGACGGAGCAGGCGCCCTGCCGCGTATCCAAGGACAAGCAGCAGCGCGATGATCTCCGCAATGAACAGATATTTATTGATGAAAAAATACGACACAGCAGTAAAGGTCACGAGGGTGAACAACAAAACCCAAATAACGGGAGAAAAACGAAAAATCGGACGTTTTTTCATGCGGTGTCACTTCCTTTCTTGTGAATTCAAAGGATGGTTACACATCCATGATAATCGGCAAGATCATGGGGCTGCGTTTGGTGCGCTGGAACACCATACGCGACAATTCGTCGCGGACACGCGTTTTCATGGTTGCCCAATCGGCGTGCTCCAAACAGCAATCGTCCAATACGCGATAGGTCAAATCTTTTGCTTCTTCGATCAGTTCTTCCGATTCGCGCACGTACACAAATCCGCGTGAAACGATATCGGGACCGGAAAGAATCAAACCGCTCATACGGTCGATTGAGGCGACCACTACAATCAGACCGTCTTCTGCCAAGTGACGGCGATCACGCAACACAATGCTGCCGACGTCACCCACACCAAGACCGTCCACCAGCACGCGACCGGCAGGCACGGTGTCGACCACCGCCATTTTATCGGGAGTCAATTCCACCACCATGCCCAAATCGGCAATCAGAACGTCTTGCCGTTGCATCCCCACGGCATACGCCAATTCGGCGTGCTTTTGCAAATGCTTTTGCTCGCCGTGCACCGGAATGAAATAGCGCGGTTTGGTCAACCCCTGAATGATCTTCAACTCTTCACGGCAAGCGTGACCGGAGACGTGTACGTCATACATACGGTCATATACCACTTCACATCCGCGTTTGAGCAACTCATCCACCACGCGACCCACCATCTTTTCGTTGCCCGGAATGGGGTTTGCGGAAATGATGATGTAATCGTCGGGACCGACTTCCACCTTGCGGTGATCCGAAAATGCCATACGGGACAAAGCGGACATCGGTTCGCCCTGACTGCCGGTGGTGATGAGGGTCACCTTATCTATGGGATAGCGATTAATCATGTCGATGTCGATCATAATCTCCTGCGGACAACGCAGGTAACCGAGTTCGATCGCAATGGAAACGTAGTTCAGCATGCTACGCCCCGAAATTGCCACCTTGCGTCCATCGCGTTCGGCGGCATCAATAATCTGCTGAATGCGATGAAGGTTTGAGGAGAAGGTGGCAATGATGAGGCGTTTGCCCTCTGCTTTTGGGAACAGGTTGGCAAAACTTTCGCCAACGGTGCGCTCACTGGGGGTATAGCCGGGACGTTCCGCGTTGGTGGAATCCGCCATCAACGCCAACACGCCGCTCTTCCCCAACTCACCGAAACGGGTAAGATCAATCATTTCGCCTGAAATCGGGGTACAGTCAATTTTAAAGTCGCCCGTGTGAACAATGTATCCGCCGGACGTTTTGATCGCCAACGCCATAGCATCGGGAATGGAGTGATTGACACGGATAAATTCGGCAGACATCGAACCCAACGGCACCACGGTTCCTGCCTTCACTTCGTGCAGAATGGCGGTGTTGGCAAGTCCGTGTTCGCTGAGTTTGGAACGAATCAGTGCCAAGGTCAATTTCGCGGCATAGATCGGCAGGTTGACCAGTTTCAACAGATACGGCAAACCGCCGATGTGGTCTTCGTGACCGTGGGTCACCAGAATGCCGCGAATGCGGTCTTTGTTGCGTTCAACCCATGTATAGTCGGCCAACACAATGTCCACGCCGGGCATATCTTCATCCGGGAAGGACATACCGCAATCAATCAACACGGCATCGTTACCGTGTTCAATCATGGTGATGTTTTTGCCGATTTCATTCAAACCGCCCAAAAACGTAATTTTCACGGGAAGCACCGTTTTTTCCTTTTTCGGGGGAGCGGATTTCGTCTGCGTATAGTGTTTTGTCGTCTTGGTTTTTCGTGCAGTTTCGTTTGTCAAAATATAGCCTCCTTAGAGAATCGAGATGTATGTAAAATACAGAGAGGTTTTTCGTATGCAGAGCGTATGTGAACGCACAATAACCCAATATATATAATTACTATATACTATAAAACAATTCCGCAAAAATGTCAAGTGTTCCCCACCCTCTGTCACACAGATTATTGGCAAATTTTCCTGTATTATTACTTGCGGTAGCGAAAAAAATATGGTATGATGGTTTTCGTATTGCGGAAAGGGTGAGTGGTATGAAAACGGTTGAGTTGTTTACAGACGGTGCTTGTTCCGGAAATCCGGGTCCCGGCGGTTGGGGCGCGGTGTTACGATACAACGGTCACGAGAAGGAATTGAGCGGCGGTGCGGCGCAGACGACCAACAACCGCATGGAACTTACCGCGGTGATCGAGGGCTTAAAAGCACTCAAAGAGCCTTGCTATGTGCAGTTGTGCAGCGATTCCAAATATGTCATTGACGGATTGCAAAAAGGGTGGGCAGAATCCTGGAAAAAGAACGGGTGGCGCAAAGCGGACAAGTCCCCTGCGCTGAACCCCGATTTGTGGGAGGAATTGCTCACCTTGACCGCCATCCACACACTTACCTACCAATGGGTGCATGGGCATCAAGGACACCCCGAAAACGAGCGCTGCGATGCTTTGGCGGTGGCAGAATCGCAAAAATTTACAGGTTGACCAAAGTGTACGCATATTTCACCCCAAAGTTCTACATTTTACGTATTGCAATCTCTACCAAAATGGTATATATTATGTTTGAGCCCTTTGAGTGAAAGGTGGTTTCAAAAAATATGACTCAACGAATGGTTTACGCAGACAACGCCGCCACGACTAAGTTGTCCTCCGAGGCGCTGGATGCGATGATGCCGTATCTCACGGAAGAATACGGTAACCCCTCTTCCCTGTACGCGTTCGGGCAAACGTCACGTGAAGCGATCGATACCGCACGCCAAACGGTGGCGACGTGTCTTGGCTGTCTGCCCACAGAGGTGTATTTTACGTCGGGCGGCAGCGAGGCGGATAACTGGGCAATCAAAATGGCGGCAAACGCCATGAAAGCCAAGGGAAAAACGCATATTATTTCCACCGTGTTTGAACATCATGCGGTGCTTCACACGCTGGATGCCCTTAAAAAGGAAGGGTTTGCGGTAACGCTTTTGCCGGTATACGATAACGGCATTGTGAAAGCGGAAGATGTGAAAGCGGCGATTCGTCCCGAAACGGGACTTTGCACGGTGATGTTTGCGAACAATGAGATCGGCACGATTCAACCGATTGCCCAAATCGGTAAAATCTGCCGCGATGCAGGCGTGCTGTTCCACACCGATGCGGTGCAAGCGGTGGGACACATTCCCGTGAACTTTGCGGCAATGCATATCGATATGTTGTCGCTTTCTGCTCATAAATTTCACGGACCGAAAGGCGTCGGTGCGCTTTTGTGCCGCCGCGGTGTGCGGTTTGGCAACTTGATCGATGGCGGTGCGCAGGAAAATCGCCGTCGTGCCGGAACGGAAAACACCGCCGGTATTGTGGGGATGGCTACGGCATTAAAACAGTGCTGTGATCGCTTGGATGAAACAATGACAAGCGTCAGCCGTAAACGCGACCGTTTGATTGACGGCCTGCTCTCTTCGTGTGTGCGCAGTCGCTTAAACGGTGATCGCACGACACGTCTGCCCGGTAACGTCAACGTCAGTTTTGAAGGCGTTGAAGGCGAAAGCTTGTTGCTGATGCTGGATATGTTCGGTATCTGTGCTTCGTCGGGTTCGGCCTGCACGTCGGGTTCGTTGGATCCGAGCCACGTGTTGCTCTCCATTGGGTTGAAGCACGAGATTGCCCACGGTTCGTTGCGCTTGTCCATTTCGGAAGATACAACCGATGAAGACGTGGCGTATATTTTGGAAAAAGTACCCCCGGTGGTTTCGCGCTTGCGTGAGATGTCGCCGCTGTGGGAAACGATTATGAAATCGGAGAATACGTAAAGAGAGGATACGCTATGGCAGCATTTTACAGCGAAAAAGTTATGGATCATTTCACCAACCCTCGCAACGTCGGTGAGATTGCCGATGCCAACGGCATTGGCGAGATCGGCAACGCGAAGTGCGGCGATATTATGAAGATGTACATCCGTGTGGAAAACGGGATCATTGCCGACGTGAAATTTAAGACGTTCGGTTGCGGTTCCGCCATTGCCACCAGTTCGATTGCCACCGAGATGATCATGGGAAAAACCATTGAGGAAGCGTTGCAGCTTTCCAATAAAGCGGTGGTGGAAGCGCTGGACGGTCTTCCCCCCCACAAGATTCACTGCTCGGTGTTGGCAGAACAAGCAATCAAAGCGGCCATCGCCGATTACTATCAGCGTCAGGGCATCGATCCCGAACCGATTGTCGGCAAACTGCAAACGGCAGAAGAAATCGAAGCTTGTCACATCTAACGAAAAAGCGCAGTCACGTGTGTGACTGCGCTTTTTTTGTACATACTGAAACGGTGAAAGGAGTGATCGTTTTGCGCTTTTGCCGTTATATATGTTTACTCGGTGTTCTGGGATGGTTGTTGCTTGCCGCCATAGGCGGTGCGGCGCTGTATTACTCGGAATCCTCGCTTTTGATCTTGTGCATTTGCATTTGGGCCATAACCAGACCGTAATACACCCCTTTTTGACGAATAAGCTCATTGTGTGTGCCCATCTCGGCAATGCCGTGTTTATCCAGCACAAAAATGCGATCGGCGTTGCGTAAAGTGGACAAGCGGTGAGCAATGGCAAAGGTGGTGCGCCCTTCGGTGAGGCGGTCAAGCGCCTCTTGAATTTGGAATTCCGTTTCGGTGTCTAAACTGCTGGTGGCTTCATCCAACACCAGTAACCGCGGACGGTGCAGAATCGCACGGGCAATAGCGATGCGTTGTCGTTCACCACCCGATAATGTGTATCCGTGTTCCCCGACATAGGTGTCGTATCCATCGGGAAATTTGACAATAAATTCGTGTGCATTCGCCATTTTTGCCGCCTGAACAACCTCTTCTTTGGTCGCTTCGGGTTTGGCATAGCGAATGTTGTCGAAGATGGATCCCGTAAAGAGGAAAGTCTCCTGCAACACCACACCGATTTGATTGTGTAATCCTGTTTTGGAAAACTCGCGCAGGTCAACGTCGTCCACCAAGATGCGTCCGTCATCTGCATCGTATAACCGCATAATCAGGTTGATCAGTGTGGATTTGCCCGAACCGGATGCGCCCACAAGACCGATCATCTCGCCCGGTTGCACGTCAAAATTGATCTTTTCCAACACCGGTTCATACGAACGATAACCAAACGTTACGTTTTCGAACCGAATATGCCCGTGAATGTCAATATTTTTCGGATGCTCGTGTTCTGCCACATCGGATTCTTCGTCCAGAATGTCATAAATACGTTCGAGCGAATTGGTCAGACGCATCAACATACGCGGCAATCGGGTCAGCCAACCGAGCGGACCAAACAGCATCGCCGCATAGGCGGACAACTGGGTCAGTTCACCGATGGTCATGTTGCCGCGCAACACGTCCGAACCGCCGAAATAAAACACGAAGAACGTACCCGTTGTCAAAACCAAGGTGACAAACGGATACAATGTGGCAAAGAAACGCTCGTTGCGTTGTTGCAATTCACAGTACCGTTCGGTATAGCGTTTGAAGCGCGCACTTTCGCGTTCTTCCTGACCAAACGATTTCACTACGCGAATGCCGGAAATGATGTCTTGCAAACGGTTGTTTACCTGGTCGTTATACCGCCACTGTTGCCGCCACAAGCGCATTTCTCGTTTGTGGAAAGTACGCACCAGCACGGCGGCCAACGGTAAAAATGCCACGGTAATGAGCGCCAACGTCGGGTTCATAATGAACATGATGACGATGGCACCGCCCATGGTGAACAGTTGGTTAAACATGCCGGCAAAGATTTCTTCCATGAATTGCCGCACCTGTCCCGTATCGTCCACCACACGATTCATCAATTCACCCGCTTGCCGTTTATCCACAAACGACAAGGATAACAGATTGATCTTCTCGAACACGCGTTGGCGTAAATCGCGGCTGATGCGCGTGCCCAAACGGTTGCTCAACACGGTGCGCAAAATGCGGCAAGTGAGCGCTACCGCCAACATACCGAACATCAATGCAAAAAAGGCGACAACATCCTGCCAGCGCCCTTTGGCAGGCACCAACACGTTGTCGATGAAGTTGCGTTGAACAAACTGCTGACCCAGCGCAATCGCGGAAGTGGCCGCAATAAACAATGTGAGCAATAAAAGCGGCCATACGTAACGGTGACACAGATCCCACAAGCGGCGGAAGGTGCGCCCACCGCCGTTACAGCGCGGACAGTCAATTGTGCCGGGCAATATCGCACCGCATTTCGGGCAATAGCGTTCCTTTTCGGGGCTTTCCAGAATACGGTGCTCGTTACGGCAAAACAGCGTGGCCCCGCGCGCCACATAGGAAATGCGCACCATGTGGCGCATGCTGAAACGACAAAGCAAGGTATCTTCCCCATCGCTTCGTGCCGCCAAATTGCCGCTGTCCACATTCGAAATGCAAAGGATCTCATCCTGTACGGTCAGATCAACGTTTGCGACAAGCTCCCCATTTTGCAAACACAAAAGATGTGTGTGTGTCACAACGATCCACCCGTCGGTGCAAAAGTTGCCTTCCGCCGTCAGGTCATACGGAACACAATATTCGATTTTCTCTGCGTGCAAATGCGCCGCAACCAGCGACGTTTCACGCTCGGGTAGCGTGTACAGTAAGTTCATAACGTTCCTCGTGTCAGATAAACAAATCGATTTTTTTGGCTTCTTTGGCAGTCAATACGTTCAAATCGGGAATTTCAAAACGGTTACCGTCCAAATCGTTCACCAAATAGCGATCTTTGCCGATGGAATACACACTGCCGCCGCCCATACGTGCGGTGAAACGGCAACGACCGCGATCGGTCGTAACGTCCCAATAGGAGTACCCGTATTCGGCTTTGATGTCGTGGATCTTCAAGATTTTCGGTGAAAAATAGCGCAATTCCATTTGCTCACACAGCATTTCTTGCACGTCTTTGGGCAGAGCATTCAAATCTTCAATCAACCCAATCTCTTTGCCGTCGTTTTCCACCTCGCGCACCGAAATGTAATGGGTGGGATCGGAATGCGGAAAACAACGGTGAATTGCCACACGCGGATAGGTTTTATCGTTGTATTGTAACGAAACAAAGCCGCCTTTTGTGCGCGAAAACACAGCGTTTTCGGCCGTAATGGCACGCATAGCGATCAAATCTTCCACCGCTTGTTTTTCCTTGGCGATCACATCGTTTTCCACGTCGGTTGCCTGCAACTTGTTCTCGTTCATTCTCCTATCCCCCTCATCGCCAGTGCTTTCGATTGCAACTGCAACAGTTTATAATACGTGCCTTTCATTTCCACCAGTTCACGGTGAGTCCCTTGTTCGGTCACTTCCCCGTTTTCCAACACGATCAGACGATCCGCGTTGCGCAAGGTAGAGAGACGGTGCGCAATGGAAATGGTGGTGCGCCCTTTCACCAAGCGGTCGAGCGAATCTTGAATCGCCCGTTCGGTTTCGGTATCCACCGAAGCGGTCGCCTCGTCCAACACCAAGATTTTCGGATCGCACAAAATGGCGCGTGCAATGGAAATACGTTGACGTTCACCGCCCGACAAACTGCGTCCGCCCGTGCCGATCACGGTGTCGTATCCATCGGGCAAACGGCAGATAAAGCCGTGTGCGCTGGCCGCCATCGCCGCTTCAACAATCTCTTCGCGTGTGGCATCGGGTTTGGCATAGGCGATATTTTCCGCCACTGTCCCCATAAATATGTAGGTTTCTTGGCTGACCATGGCGATTGCTCCGCGCAAAGATGAAAAGGTCAAATCCTTTACATCCACGCCGTCCAGCATCACTTCGCCCTCGTCGGCATCATACAGACGGGAAATCAGATTTACCAAGGTGGATTTTCCTGCCCCCGAATGTCCCACAATTCCCAGCATTTCGCCCGCTTTTACATCCAGATTGATGTGTTGCAACACGGGTTTGTTAGGCTCGTAACCGAAGGAAACGTCGTGCAACGTTACGCGCCCCTCAATATTGATGTGTAAAGCATTATCACTTTCCACTATTTCCGGCTCGGCATCCACAATTTCAAAGACACGTTGTGCGGCATTCATGCTGTTTGTCCACCATTGAAACACCGAAGAGAAAAATTCAAGCGGACCTTGCAACATACCCATGTAGTTTATGAAGGTGAACAATTCGCCATAGGTGAATTGTCCGCTGCTTTGCAGGATAAACCACGCGCCGCACGTCCACACCAACGTGACGGGCAGTTCCATACCGATGCTGTATGCCGCACCGTATACGTTGCGGTAACGAACAATGTTGATTTCCGCATCACGCAGACGGTTGTTTACCTTGTCAAACCGTGTATTCTCATTCTTTTCACGACCAAAGGCTTTTACCACCCGTGCACCTGTAAAGTTATCGTTCAAAACCGAATATAACGAACGAGATGCGTGGGCACGCCGTCCGTGTGCTTGCCACAGTTTGGGTAACAGAAAATAACTGACAAAGAACAAGGGCGGCAAGGTGGCAACAGCAATAATCGCCAATTTCCAGTTGACTGCAATCAAAATGATAATTGAAGCGGTCATGGTGATGACGTTGAACAGCAAGTACGGCAAACCGTCAATAAAGAAGCCGGTTACTTGGTTGGCATCGCCGTTGACACGTTGCATCAAACCGCCCGTTTGTCGACGGCTGAAAAAGCTGATGGACAAGCGTTGCAAGGCATCGAACACGGTGACTTTGATGCGGCTCACCACACCCGGCACGATTTTGGCGGCCATACACCCGTGCACAACACCGGTGATCTGTTGCAACACCTTAATGACCACCATGCAGATAACCAAAAAGCCCAACGCCGTGAAAAACTGCCCACCGATTCCCCATTGTTCGGTAAACGCGACATTTTTTCCCAGCACCTTATCGTACAGCAGGGTGCCTGTGAAGTAGGGCCAAAACGCATTGAACAGACCCGAAAGGAAAATGCTGGCGAGCAAAACGACCACGTGGACTTTGTAGGCGGCAAAATATTTGAGCACGCGCACAAACACCGTGCGTTTTTCCATGCATTTCGGGCACACTTGCCGTCCTGCTTCGGGATACGGCATGCCGCATTTCGGACAGCAAGCCGGTTCATCGTCCCGTCCTCTGCCGCCTTTGCGACGACCGCCACCGGGCACTTCGGCGCGCGGCGGTTTTTCTTCTTCCTCACCGATTTGCTCGTTGAGCGCACGAACAAAGCGGGACATTTCCCGTGTTTTAGCGCTTGAAAAACGGCAGATCCATTGTTCCTCGTCATCCACAGTGATTACAAACAAACCGCCCACCACCTGGTTTTGCAGGCAGGGTTTTTTAATAGAGGACACCGCAAACGGATACACCTCGGCAATATCTTCTGCATGCAGAGGGCGTCGGGGTGTTCCTGCACCCGAAAACAGCATTTCGTCGCTGTATGCCGACACCAACAAATACATGGTGTCTTTTGTCAATGCCAGATATACATGCCGCAATTCGCCGTCGTTTGTGATGTCTGCCGCGGCAAACGAGAGAATCTCTCCCGTTTCGCCGCGCTTCTCCAAAGCCGCATGCAAGGTGGCTTTTAACTGCTCTTGCCGCTTTGCGGACGGTGTTTCGTTTTTGTTCGTTTTCTTTTTCATACACGCGTCCCGCCTTCCCTTTAATAATGAAGAAAGGGCAGCTCAAACGAGCCGCCCTGTGAGAGGACCTGTAAGCCGAGTTCTGTCGTGAACAGTCATCTATCTCGATCGTGTGTTGCCACACGACTCCAGCCGCCCGTCGAAGCACATCGGGCCAATGTATTGCTCCTGTCGGCGTTGCATCGGATAGGGTTTACATGGCCACACGGTCTCCCGTGTGCCGGTGAGCTCTTACCTCGCCTTTCCACCCTTACCGCAAAATGCGGCGGTATCTCTCTGTTGCACTTTCCCTGGGGTCACCCCCGGCGGCCGTTAGCCGTTACCCCGCCCTGCGATGCTCGGACTTTCCTCATGCGAAAATACGCACGCGACTGTTCAGTCCACTCACGGTATGATTTTACCATCGCCAAACAGTAAAGTCAATATTTGTGATAAAAAAGTTTTACACAGAAAAATGAAAGCAGATATACACCTGCGGTGCATATCTGCTTTCATGGTGACCCATCGGGGATTCTCTTCTCCGGCTATCGAAAGCGCCACCGGCGCTTTCTCCCAAATTCTTTGCTCGCTTCGCTCGCAGAGTTTGGAGGTCGTTTCGAATCCCTGATTATAAAAATGAAAGCAGATACACACCTATGGTGCATATCTGCTTTCATGGTGACCCATCGGGGATTCGAACCCCGGACACCTTGATTAAAAGTCAAGTGCTCTGCCAACTGAGCTAATGAGTCGTTTGCGACCTTGAATATTATATCCAAAACGAATGGAAATGTCAACCCTTTTCTTGAAAATATCTATTGTTTCGCGTTTTTGTCAACGAAAGCAACCGCACGAGCAAATGAATTATGCAACCTGTAGAAAGGCTGGGAGGTTGCTTGACAAATTTGGTATTGTGAATTATACTTATCCTTGTTTTTATATGCGTTTTTCCTTTAAAGGAGGCTTATGATATGAACTTTCCCGAACAGTTTGGTTGCATGGTTTTTGATGACCGTGTGATGCAAGAACGCCTGCCTGCCGAAGTGTATGCCGCGTTGCGCAAAACCATGGCAAACGGGCGCTCACTGGATATCAGCGTGGCAAGCGTGGTTGCTAACGAAATGAAGGATTGGGCCATTGAAAAAGGGGCTACCCACTTCACCCATTGGTTCCAACCGATGACGGGTATCACCGCCGAAAAGCACGATAGTTTTCTCTCGCCGGGAAAAGACGGTCGTGCCATTATGGAGTTTTCGGGAAAAGAGCTGATCAAAGGTGAACCCGATGCCTCTTCCTTCCCTTCGGGTGGTCTGCGTGCCACCTTTGAAGCGCGTGGGTACACCGCGTGGGATGCCACGTCGTATGCCTTCATCAAAAACCATACGTTGTGCATACCCACCGCGTTTTGTTCCTATGGCGGCGAAGCGTTGGATAAGAAAACCCCTTTGCTTCGTTCGATGGAAGCCATCAGCCGTGAAGCGTTGCGTGTGTTGCGCCTGTTCGGTCATGAGGACGTGGGCATGGTGCGTACCACCGTTGGCCCCGAACAAGAATATTTCTTGATTGATAAAGAAATGTATGACCGTCGCCGCGATTTACGGTACACGGGGCGCACCTTGTTCGGCGCGAAACCGCCGAAGGGTCAGGAGATGGATGACCACTATTTCGGCACCATTAAACCGCGTGTGGCGGCGTTTATGCGCGATCTGGACGAAGAGCTTTGGAAACTCGGCATTTATGCCAAGACCGAACACAACGAAGCGGCTCCTGCGCAACATGAATTGGCGCCGATTTATACCACCACCAACATTGCCATTGACCACAACCAATTGACAATGGAACTGATGAAGCAGGTGGCGGCACAGCACAACATGGTCTGCATCCTGCACGAAAAGCCTTTTGACGGGGTAAACGGCAGCGGTAAGCACAACAACTGGTCGCTTTCCACCGATACGGGTATGAACCTGTTTGAGCCGGGTGAAACCCCTTATGAAAACGCACAGTTTTTGTTGTTCCTGTGTGCGGTCGTGAAAGCGGTGGATGATTATCAAGATCTCTTGCGTGTGTCGGTTGCCGGCGCAGGTAACGATCACCGTTTGGGTGCACACGAAGCGCCGCCTGCCATTGTTTCCATCTTCTTGGGTGAAGAGCTGACCGATATTCTCGAATCCATTGAAAACGATCAACCGTATGACCCGAAAGAAACGGTGACCATGAAGGTCGGCGTGCACACACTCCCCCGTTTTCCCAAGGATTCGACCGACCGCAATCGCACCTCCCCCTTCGCGTTCACGGGCAACAAGTTTGAATTCCGTATGCCGGGCTCTTCTATGTCGGTGTCCAGCCCCAATATTGTGTTGAACACCGCTGTGGCAGAGGTGCTCTCGCAGTTTGCGGATACACTGGAAGGCGCAACCAATTTCAACGAGGCATTGCACACGTTGATTCAAAAGACGATCCGCAATCACAAGCGCATCATCTTTAACGGCAACGGATATGACGGTGCATGGGTGAAAGAAGCCAAGAAACGCGGTTTGCTCAATCTCCCTGCCACACCGGATGCCCTGCCGTATATGCTTCTGGATAAAAATGTGAAGTTGTTCGAAAAGCACCGCGTGTTCACCGAAAAAGAGCTGTGTGCGCGTTTTGAGATCTATAATGAGATCTATTGTAAAACGCTGAATATCGAGGTGCAGACCATGATTAAGATGGCGCGGCGCGATATTCTTCCTGCCATCCTTTCCTATACGCGCATGATCAGCGAAACGCTGTGTGCCAAACAGGCGGCTCTGCCCACTCTTTCCTGCCACGCAGAAGAAGAATTGCTCGTGAAACTTTCGGACGGCTCTTCAAAACTGTACGATGCGATTGTGCGGTTGGATGAAGACGTTGTCCGTATGGCGCAGTTTAACGACAAGTCGATGTTGGCGTTCTATTTCAAAGAAACCGTTATTCCCGATATGAATGCGGTGCGCGCCATCGCGGACGAAATGGAACAGATCACGGCAAAGGACTACTGGCCGTATCCCTCCAGCGGCGATCTGCTATTCAGTATTGTGTAACAAAAAAACAAGAGGTTCGTTTGAACCTCTTGTTTTTTTGTTTTTGTTAGGGGCGCAGACCCAAACCGCCTTCCAGCGTTAATGTTTCGCCCGTCATATACTTGAAATCGGGGTGTGCCAGTTGCACGCAAACGCGCCCGATATCCTCTTCGGGATCGCCAAAATGGCCCATCGGCGGCGTGTGCACGTTTTTCTCAAACGCATCGGGATACGCCTTTTGGAATTGCTCCAACTGCGCCGTCCACGCCAACGGACAAATCACGTTGACGTTGATGCCGTCGCGGCTCCATTCGTTGGCCGCCACGCGGCTGAGACCGCGGATGCCCTCTTTGGCGGCGGCATATGCACACTGACCGTAGTTTCCGAACAAGCCGGCACCGGAAGCGAAGTTGATGACCGTGCCGCGCGTTTCTTTGAGGTAGGGGTAGCATGCCTGCATATAGTGGAATGCGGCGTACAGACCCGAATAGACCGCCAGATCAAACTGTTCGGTGGTGTGCTGTTCCAACGTCACACCCGAGGCGGATGCCTGCGCATTGTTGATGAGCACGTCAATGCGACCAAACGCTTCATATGCCTGCTTGGCGGTTTCGGCGGCGATGGCCGCGTTGTCCGAACCGTTGGCAATATCCGCTTTCACGGGCAACACGCGAATGCCATACAGACGTTCCAACTCTTCTTTGGCATCCTCTAATTTCTGCACGTTACGTCCCGTGATAACAATGTTCGCGCCTTCTTTGGCATACGCAGTAGCAATGCCGTAGCCGATTGAACCGGCCTTACCGCTTTCCAGCACCGCACGACCGCCACCCGTGATGAGAACCGTCTTGCCTTTCAAAAAGCCCATATACGTGCCTCCTTATGCAAATGCCGCCATGCTTTGTTCAAGCAGAGCCAATTTTTCCTGCAAACGTGCCGCATTTTCACGCGCACCGTTCACCACCGCTTCGGGTGCTTTGTCGGTGAATGCCTTGTTGTTCAAGCGCGCCAGCACGCCGTCCAACTGCTTTTGCACGTGATCCTTCTCTTTTTGCAAGCGCTGAAGTTCGGCTTCCTTATCCACCAATTCCGCCAACGGAATTTTAATGGTGGCATCGGTGGTAACAATACTCACCGCACCGTCAATATTAAACGTATCTCCCACCTGCACGTTTTGTGCGGATGCCAGTTTCTGCAAGAACATCGTGCCGTCGGCAAAGGTGGATGCAAACGCTGTTTCAATGAACAGATCTGCCTTCTTGGAAGGCGGCACGTTCATTTCGGCACGGCGGTTACGAATGGCACGGATCGCTTCCATCAAGCGTTCCATTTCACGCTCTTGGGCGGTGAATTCCAATGCCGTATCGTACCGCGGCCAGCTTGTGCGCATCAACGTTTCACCTTCGTGCGGCAAGGTCTGCCAGATCTCTTCGGTGATGAACGGCATAAAGGGATGCAACAACTGCAACATACCTGTCATAACAAACACCAGCACACGCAACGCGTCGTCGGCATTGTCGCCCTGCAAACGCGGTTTGCACAGTTCGATATACCAGTCGCAATAGCTGTCCCAAATGAAGTCATACAGCTTCTGCACCGCAATACCCAGTTCAAATTTTTCCAGGTTCTCGGTTACCGCCTTCACGAGAGTATTATACTTCGAAAGAATCCATTTATCCTCGGTGGTGAGCGTTTCGGGCAGGGTGAGTGCAATGGCCTTATCCCCCACGTTCATCATCACAAAGCGTGCCGCGTTCCAGATCTTATTTGCAAAGTTACGGGATGCTTCCACCTTGTCGGGCATGAAACGCATATCGTTTCCGGGGCTGTTACCCGTTGCCAGCATAAAGCGCAGCGCATCCGCACCGTACTGATCGATGATTTCCAACGGATCCACGCCATTGCCGAGCGATTTGGACATTTTACGTCCCAAATGGTCACGCACCAAGCCGTGGATCAACACCGTGTTGAACGGCGCCTTGTCGGTGTATGCCAAGCCGGAGAAGATCATGCGGCTGACCCAGAAACCAATGATGTCATAACCGGTAACCAACGTGTTCGTGGGATAGAAACGTTCCAAATCCTTCGTGTTTTCGGGCCAACCGAGGGTCGAGAACGGCCACAAAGCGGAGGAGAACCAGGTATCCAACGTGTCGGGATCCTGTGTAAGATGCACGCTGCCGCATTTCGGACACACGGTGGGGTCTTCTTTCGCCACAACCGTTTCGCCGCAATCCGCGCAATACCACGCAGGAATTTGATGTCCCCACCACAACTGACGAGAAATGCACCAGTCACGCGTGCCGCGCATCCAGTTGATGTAGTTTTTGGTGAATCGTTCGGGAACAAAGGTGATGTCCCCTTTTTCCACCGCTTCGATCGCAGGGATCGCCAACGGTTCCATGCGCACAAACCACTGCTTGGACACCATCGGTTCAATGGTGCAATGGCAACGGTAGCACGTGCCGACATCGTGCTTCAGATCTTCCACTTCTTTAAGATAACCGCCGGCTTTGAGATCTTTCAGGATCTCCTCGCGTGCTTCCATGGTGGTCATGCCGGCATACTTGCCGCAATCCAACACCTCGGGTTCGTCTTTGGTGGCGCGACCGGACGCAAACAGTTCGTCGGCGGCCGCTTTATCGGCGGCACCCGTCATCAAACCGTTATAAGTAAATACACGCACCACCGGCAGGTCGTGACGACGACCCACTTCAAAGTCGTTCGGATCGTGTGCAGGGGTGATTTTCACAACACCCGTTCCCTTGGTCATATCCGCGTGCTCATCGCACACAATCGGGATTTCTTTGTTCAAGAGCGGCAGAATCACATGACAGCCGTGCAAATGGGTGTAACGTTCATCCTCGTTGTTGATCGCCACCGCCGTGTCACCGAGCATCGTTTCGGGACGGGTGGTAGCGAGTTCCAGTTTTTCGCCCGTTTCCTTGACGGTGTACAGAAGATGCCAAAAATGTCCGTCTTTCTCCTCGTATTCCACTTCGGCATCCGAAATGGAGGTGTTACAAGTCGGGCACCAGTTCACCATGCGGTTGCCGCGATAGATGAGATCCTTCTGATACAAACGCACAAACACATCACGCACAGCCTTGGAACAGCCTTCATCCATCGTGAAACGTTCGCGTTTCCAGTCGCAGGAAGAGCCGATCTTTTTGAGCTGGGAAACAATGCGACCGCCATAGGTCTCTTTCCATTTCCACGCACGTTCCAAAAAGGCTTCACGACCGAGGTCGTCCTTGGTAATACCTTCGGCACGCATGGCTTCCACAATCTTCGCTTCGGTGGCGATGGATGCGTGATCCGTGCCCGGCAACCACAGCGCTTCATAGCCCTGCATACGGCGCCAACGAATCAGAATATCCTGCAACGTGTTATCCAATGCGTGACCCATGTGCAACTGACCCGTAATGTTCGGGGGCGGCATCACAATGGTATAGGGCGTCTTTTTGGAATCCACGTCTGCCGCAAAATAGTTGCCGTCCTGCCAGAAGGCATAAATACGGTCTTCTACTTCGCGCGGTTCATAGGTCTTTGCTAATTCCTTACGGTTTTCCATAGTATTTTGCACCTCAATTCATTTCCCGTTTAAAGTCGGCTAATTCCAACCCTTTGTTGTGTTCCAACGCCCAGTCAATGTTCCAACTGCTGGTAAACAGCAGCAGGTAATGACCGCGCATATCTTGTACACGTTTGGTATCCGAACTCAAATTCAGCGTTTTGGGATCAATGTCTTCGTTGACGATCCAGCGAATTTGGCTGTACGGCAGGCTTTCCATGCGAATGTCCACCGCATACTCGTTTTTTAAGCGGTATTCCAGCACTTCAAACTGCAACGTACCAACCACGCCGACGATCACTTCTTCCATGCCGCCGTCCACTTCTTTGAAGATCTGAATGGCACCTTCCTGCGCAATTTGATCCGTGCCTTTGACAAATTGCTTACGTTTCATCGTATCGGTTGCACGAATACGCGCAAAGTGTTCGGGCGCAAAGGTCGGGATTCCTTCAAATGCAAACTTCTTGTTCGGCGCACATACCGTGTCACCGATGGAGAAAATGCCGGGATCAAAAATGCCGATAATATCACCGGCATACGCTTCTTCAATACCCTCGCGATCCTGTGCCATCAACTGTTGCGGCTGGGAAAGACGCAACTTTTTGTTGCCTTGCACGTGCATGACTTCCATGTTCTTTTCATACCGTCCGGAACAGACACGGAAGAACGCAATGCGGTCGCGGTGTGCTTTGTTCATGTTGGCTTGAATCTTAAACACAAAAGCTGAAAAAGAGTCGTCTGTCGGATCAATCTCGCCCGCGCTGGATTGGCGCGCCAGCGGCGAGGTGGTCATTTTCAAGAAATCTTCCAAAAACGGTTGCACGCCGAAGTTGGTAAGTGCCGATCCGAAGAACACCGGGGTCAACTGACCTGCACGCACACGGTCCAGATCAAATTCACTTCCTGCACCGTCCATCAATTCGATGTCGTCGTTCAGTTCGTTGTAATGCGTTTCGCCGATGATCGATTTGAGCGACTCGTCTTTAAGGTTGACCGTTGTGGCGGTGGCTTCGTATTGGCCCGTGGCACCTTCCGCCGCCGAAAACGCCAAGATCTGCCCTGCTTCACGGTTATAAACGCCTTTGAATTCCTTGCCGCAACCGATCGGCCAGTTGACAGCATAGGTTTCAATGCCGAGCACTTGCTCAATTTCTTCCAACAGTTCAAAGGGATTGCGCGCTTCGCGATCCATCTTGTTGATGAAGGTGAAAATCGGAATGTGACGCAGCATACACACCTTAAACAGTTTCACCGTTTGCCGTTCAACACCCTTGGATGCGTCAATCACCATCACGGCGGAATCCGCCGCCATCAACGTGCGGTAGGTATCCTCCGAAAAATCTTGGTGACCGGGTGTGTCCAAAATATTGATGCAGTATCCGTCGTATTCAAACTGCAACGCCGAAGACGTAACCGAAATACCACGTTGTTTTTCAATTTCCATCCAGTCGGAAACCGCGTGTTTCATCGAACGTTTGCCCTTGACCATACCGGCGCTGGCAATTGCCCCACCGTACAAAAGCAACTTTTCGGTTAACGTGGTTTTACCGGCGTCAGGGTGCGAAATAATCGCAAAGGTACGCCGCCGCCGGATTTCATTTTGCAAATCGGACAAAAGGAAACCCCTCCATATAAACAGATAAATCTATTTTATACCATATTTAAGAAATAATCAAGTAGATATTCCGTAAAAAGCAAAAAGACACGAAAAAAATCCGACATTTTTGCACTCAAAAATGTCGGATAATATGTAAAGCAGTTACACTTTACGACGAAGTTCTTCCAAAAACGCCGTAAAATACGGTGGAAGCTTCGATGTAAAGTAAAGTTCCTTGTCAAGAACAGGGTGCACAAAGCCGATTTCTTTGGCGTGCAGGCACTGCCCGTCCAGACCGTTCAGCGGTTTTTTGGATCCATACACGGTATCCCCCGCCACGGGATGCCCAAGAGAAGCCATGTGCACACGGATTTGGTGCGTACGCCCGGTTTCCAACCTCAACTGCACGTGGGAATACCCGGGATATTCTGCCAACACGCGGTAATGGGTCACGGCCGATTTGCTGTTTTTAGGTGTAATCGCCATCTTTTTGCGGTCCACAGGGTGGCGACCGATGGGAGCATCCACTGTGCCTTCCGATTCTTTCAGATGCCCAACCACGACGGCTTCATATATGCGTGTGAAACTGTGTACCTTAATCTGTTCTGCCAAGCCCTGATGAGCCGCATCGTTTTTGGCAACAATCAGCAAGCCGCTGGTGTCTTTATCAATGCGATGGACAATGCCGGGGCGCATGACGCCATTGATGCCCGACAAGCTGTCGCCGCAATGGGCGAGCAGAGCATTGACCAGCGTACCGTCCGCATGACCTGCCGCCGGGTGGACAACCATACCTTTCGGTTTGTTTACCACCAGCAGGTAATCGTCTTCATACACAATATCCAGCGGAATATCCTGTGCCACGGCTTCGCACGGTGCGGCATCGGGAACATGCACTTCCACCACTTCTCCACCGCGAATCCGATAATTCTTGGCAACGGTTGTTTGATTCACCAAAACGGCACCGTTTTCCATCAACGATTGTGCGGCAGAACGGGTTAACGGCAACGTATCCGCCAGCAAGACGTCAAGGCGTGTCCCCTGACTCTCCGTCGGGATTGTGAAGCGGTACGGTTCCATCCGTCGGTTCCTCCTTTTGCGTATCTTTGGCTTCGATGAAGAAAAAAGCGTAAATTAAGATCAGCACCGCACCGACCGATACGCAACAATCGGCAAAATTAAACACGGGAAAATCAAACCATTTGAAATAATGAATAAAATCCACCACAAAGCCCCGAAAAATGCGGTCGATCAAATTGCCGATACCGCCGGCAAAAATCAATAGTCCGCCAATTGTGGCGGCGCGCGATTTTTGCACACGGCGGCTGGCAAGAATGCCGGCCACAAATAACAGCATAACGGAGGTGACAACGATCACGATCCACTGCTTGTTTTGCATCATTCCCCATG
>JAZNTC010000207.1:0-4615 GCA_045591605.1 Acutalibacteraceae bacterium
GCCGTTTTAGGCGTGTTCGGATGCGTCTCCTCTGCTTATGGTGACGGTGCTGACGGCGTGCCACAAATCCACCTGCGCGGACTGTGGGCAGGTGGCCAAGGGGAAAGAATACGTGCTGAACGTGGCAGGCGACGAATTCTCCCTGTGCAACGATTGCTACAACGCGTATCAGGAAAAACGCGCCGAAACGAACCGCCTCGTGAAAGACGGCATCGGTGACATGACCCAAATTTGAAAACACAACCGCCCGAAATCCGTTTCGGGCGGTTGATTTTTGCCGTGAAATGGGATATAATGCAAAATGAGGTGATTCGTCGTGAAAAAGACCTTGATTGTGGTGGATATGCAAAACGATTTTATCGATATGGCACTCGGCACCCCCGAAGCGGTGGCGATCCTGCCGCAGGTGAAGGCGAAAATCGAAGCGTATCGCCAAAACGGAGATGAGATCCTCTACACCCGTGACACCCACAGGGCGGACTATCTTTCCACGCCCGAAGGGCAAAAACTGCCTGTTCCGCATTGTATTAAGGGGACAAAAGGCTGGGAGATCGCCGACGGGCTGTATGTGGACGGTTGCCGCATCATTGATAAACCGAATTTCGGCTGGCCGCATTGGGACAAGGAAACGCTGGAAGAGGTGGAACTGGTGGGATTGTGCACCGACATTTGTGTGGTGTCCAACGCGCTCATCATCAAAGCCGCCTTCCCCGAAGCGACCGTCCGTGTGGATGCCGCTTGCTGTGCCGGGGTCACTCCCGAAAGCCACGCGGCGGCACTCGCCACGATGAAGATGTGTCAGATCGACGTAATTTGAGCAAGGGGGTACATTATGGCATTCGATGTGCAAAAGGTGAAGGATCAGTGCGTGCAATGGATACGCGCTTTCTTTGAAGAGAACGGACCGGGATGCAACGCCGTGGTTGGCATTTCGGGCGGCAAAGACAGTTCGGTGGCGGCGGCGCTGTGTGTGGAAGCACTGGGGCGCGACCGCGTGATTGGCGTGCTGATGCCGCAGGGCGAACAGCACGACATTGATATGGCGCATAAACTGGTGAACCATTTGGGAATCCGCCATTACGTGGTGAACATTCAGGATGCGGTGGAAGGGTTAAAAGCGAACCTGCCCTGTGATCTGTCGCTCACCGCGCAGACACTTCAAAATATTCCGCCGCGCGTGCGTATGACTACCTTGTATGCGGTGGGGCAGAGCGTGAACGGTCGAGTGGTGAACACCTGCAATCTATCGGAAGATTGGGTGGGCTATTCCACACGGTACGGCGATTCGGTGGGGGATTTTTCCCCGATGTCCAACCTGACGGTGACCGAAGTGAAAGCCATCGGGCACCTGCTGGGTTTGCCGCACGACTTGGTGGAAAAGACCCCGATCGACGGGCTGTGCGGCAAATCGGACGAGGAAAATCTTGGGTTTACCTATGCTGAACTGGACGTGTATATCCGCACGGGTGTGATTGCCGACGAGCAAAAAAAGGCGATTATCGACAAACGCCACAAAGCCAATCTGTTCAAACTGCAACTGATGCCTTGCTTTGTGCCGGAGTTGTGAGTGGTATGAAGACAAAACCTGTATTGTACACCGAGTGGTCGTACGTGCTGGGACTGGTGCTGATGGCATTTGCCGCCTCCTTCACCGAAAAAGCGGATTTCGGTATGTCCATGGTGGTGGCACCTGCCTACATATTGCACTTGAAGGTGTCTCAATGGTTGCCGTGGTTTTCCTTCGGTGTGGCGGAATACGCATTTCAAGGGGTGCTGGTGCTTGCCACCGTGCTGATCATGCGCCGTTTCAAATGGTCGTATCTCTTTTCCTTTATCACGGCGTTTTTGTACGGCACACTGTTGGACGGTGTCATGGTGCTGATTGCCCCGTTGCCGGAACACACCTTTCTGTGGCGAGCGGTGTGGTATCTTGTGGGCACGGTGGTGTGTTCGCTGGCGGTGTCGCTGTTTTTCCACACCTACCTTTCGCCCGAAGCGTACGAGTTGATTGTGAAGGAACTTTCTGCCAAATACGAATGGAACATCAACCGCGTGAAAACGGCATACGATTGTTTCAGCACGGTGTTGGGGGTTGTGATGTCCTTCCTCTTTTTCGGGTTCGGCGTGTTCGAGGGGGTCAAGTGGGGCACGGTGTTGTGTGCCTTGATCAACGGGTTCTTGATCGGGCAATTCACCAAATGGTTGGAGCACACCTTTACCTTCACAAACAAGTGGAAATTGGAACGGTATTTTACATAAGAAAAAGCACCCACAGCGGTGGGTGCTTTTGTTATTCCTTATCAGAATTCGATTTTTTCGCCGCGTTTCATGCGTTCGCGATATTCGGCAGTGGCACAGAAGATCACGTCGCCCGACGAGTTGATGGCGGTTTCCAGCGAGTCTTGCACCACACCGATGATGAAACCGACCGCCACCACCTGCATGGCGATGTCCTGACCCACACCCAAGAGCGAGCAAGCCATGGGGATGAGCAGAAGCGAACCGCCTGCCACACCCGAAGCGCCGCACGCACCGAGGGTTGCCACAAAGCTGAGCAGAATGGCAAGAAGGATGTTCACCTGAACGCCCTGCGAGAAGGCGGCGGACAGCGCCATCACCGTGATGGTGATGGCGGCACCGTCCATATTGATGGTGGCACCGAGCGGAATGGCAACCGAATAATACTCTTTATCCAACCCCAACTTTTCGCACAGTTTCATGTTTACGGGGATGTTGGCGGCGGAACTGCGGGTGAAGAAAGCGGTGATACCCGATTCCTTGAAACATTTCAGCACCAGCGGATAGGGGTTGCGTTTGAGCGCGATGGCCACGATCAGCGGATCCACAACAAACGCCACCAACAACATACATCCGACGAGCAACAACAGCACCTTGCCGTAATCCACGAAGATGGCCATGCCGTATTCCCCGATGGAGGCATACACCAACCCCAAAATGCCGAAGGGAGCGAGCTGGATGACCCACGCCACTGTTTTAGACACGGCGGCCGACAGATCGTTCAGCACCGCTTTGGTCTTATCGTTGGCGGCACGCAGAGCCAGTC
The DNA here is from genome assembly GCA_045591605.1 of Acutalibacteraceae bacterium. Classification (GTDB taxonomy): domain Bacteria; phylum Bacillota; class Clostridia; order Oscillospirales; family Acutalibacteraceae; genus SIG588. Next base: position 3,065 of record JAZNTC010000207.1, read on the forward strand.
CCAACACGACCGCCCAGGTGAGAATGCCCAGATAGTTGCCGTTTGCAATGGCGGTGATGGGGTTGGTCACCATGTTGCCGAGCAAGGTCTTGAACACGTCGCCCAACCCGGCAGGCGCCGTGTTGCCGGCCGCGTCTCCCAACGGAATAGTCACGGGGAACAGATAACTGCCCACCACAGCGACCACCGCCGCCAGGAAGGTGCTCACTATGTAGAACAGAATGACGGTGCGAAAACGCTTGCCGATGCCTTCACCGGCACTCGCCAGCGAGGCGATGACCAGCACGAACACGAGCACGGGTGCGATGGCTTTGAGCGCACCCACGAACAAGTCTCCCAGCACCGTCACAAACGAGGCCCCGGGCACCCACAGCCCGAGACAGACACCGATCACGATGCCCACGGCAATTTTCGCAATCAGCGGAACTTTTGCATACGCAGAAACAATCTTTTTCATAACGTTCTCCTTGGCTTTTCAAATATTACAATAATTATACCACCCTTTTTCTGCTTTGTAAATCCTTTATTTCTTGCGCGGTGTCGCGTTGCGGAATATGGGGCTGTGGCTGAACAACATGCACAAAAGGCAGGCCTGTTTTTGTTTCAAAATGCCGACAGTCTCATCGTTGGCTAAACAAATCTTAACAAAGGGGAAGCAGAGCGAGCGGCTTCCTCTTTTCCTTGCCCTGTTCGATTTCTCGAAAGGCGTTGCGAACCTCCGGTCGCGAAAGCGTTGTTGAATGGCGGACATCCTCTCACCGACAGCATTGCGAAGATCGAAGTCCTCGCGGTTGCCGACAAAAGCGAGCTTGAAGCGGCGATGACCGTGGCGAAAGAAGCGGCGCAGTACCAGACATCTGCTTCCGTGGCGGTTGCTTTCCCGTACCTTGTGTTTTTTAGCACTTGTTCCACAAGTGCGTTTGACACGTTGCACAAAAAACAGCGCTAAAAGATGGTGCAATTGACGAAAATCCATTGCCGTTTCATAAAGTTCTTGCAGTGGGGGTTGAAATGCAATATAATAAAAATAACTCCAGACTACAGGTGGGTTTGATCGCTTTGGTTTGGGATTTTTTGGAAAGGAAGCATAAACAATGAGCAAAAAGATCCTATCTTTGGTCCTTGCGTTGGCATTGATCGCGTCTTGCCTGTCCGGCATCACGTTGATCAGCGCCGCGACAGAAGAGACCCTGCCCGAACCCTATACTTGGTTCGAGGTGGATCCGGAGACGGGCGAAGTGAGAACAAACGCGTCCGATCTTGCCTACTACGAAAATGAAATCGCTAAAATTTCCGAGGAAGAAGGTTATGCCCACAAACTTGGTAACTATTGGGGCATCACCCTCACCAGCAATATGCTGGGCGATGCGGATACCGAAAGCGTTACCCTCTTGATCGAGTATTACATCGATTCTTCGCTGTGCACCTCCACGTACAATGTACTCCGCATGGCGCCTTCGGGAAAATACGATCAAAACGGTACGTTGCAGACCGACAAAGACCAGCAGTGGATTGGGTATCACCCGGTGAGAACCGCTGCCTCTCTCAACG
>JAZNTC010000208.1:0-6824 GCA_045591605.1 Acutalibacteraceae bacterium
GATGGACGGTTTTGGCGCCAATGAAGGGGTTATTATGATTGCCGCCACCAACCGCCCGGATATTCTGGATCCGGCATTGATGCGTCCCGGCCGTTTCGACCGTCAAGTCGTGGTGGGATACCCCGATTTGAAAGGACGCGAAGCCATTTTGAAGGTGCATGCGCGCGGCAAGCCGCTGGCACCCGACGTGGAATTGTCCACTATTGCGAAAACCACAGCAGGCTTTACCGGTGCGGATCTGGAAAACCTGTTGAATGAAGCGGCATTGTTGGCTGCCCGTCGCGATCTGCACTCCATCACCATGACCGAAATCGAGGAAGCAACCATCAAAGTGGTGGTGGGTACGGAAAAGAAAAGCCACCGTATGACCGACAAGGAAAAACGCTTGACAGCGTATCACGAAGCCGGCCATGCCATTGTAGCATACCATTGTCCCACGCAAGATCCCGTTCACCAGATTTCCATCATTCCGCGCGGTATGGCCGGCGGCTTCACCATGCAGTTGCCGCAGGAAGACCGTTCGTACAAACTGCGCGGCGAAATGCGTGAGGAGATTTGTGTGTTGCTGGGTGGTCGTGTGGCGGAAGCGCTGGTGCTGGAAGACATTTCCACGGGTGCTTCCAACGACATTGAACGTGCCACCGAAATGGCACGCAGCATGGTCACCAAATACGGCATGAGCGAAAAGCTCGGTCCCGTGATGTTCGGCTCCTCCAACAACGAGGTGTTCCTGGGCCGTGATTTCGGTCACACACGCGATTATTCCGAGGAGATTGCCGCCAAGATCGACAACGAGATCAATGCGTTGATCGAAAACGGCTACGCCGAAACACGCCGTATTTTAAGCGAGAACATGGATAAGTTGCACGAGGTTGCAGGGTACCTGATGGAAAACGAAAAACTGGAAGGTGCCGATTTTATCCGTCTTATGAAAGACGAAAAAAGCGAAACCGAAGAATAAAAAAATCGGCTGTCGAAAGACAGCCGATTTTTTGTTACAACAGTGCGGTTGCAATTAAGAAGTAGATGGTGAGCGAAATCGCATCCACCACGGTGGTAATAAACGGACTTGCCATCACCGCAGGGTCAAAACCGATTTTTTTGGCAAGGATCGGCAGGGAAGAGCCAACCAGTTTTGCGGTAAAGACCGTGGCAACCAACGTCACGTTGATCACCAGCGCCGCCGTTATGCTGATATTGTTTTGCAAGAGCATATTATCAATCAACATAATTTTCAAGAAGTTGGCAACCGCCAAAACAACGCCGCACAAGACGGAAATACGCATTTCTTTCCACAGAATCTGCGTGATGTCTTTGGGGGTCACGTCTCCCAATGCCAAACTGCGGATAATGGTGACCGAAGCCTGACTGCCGGCGTTACCGCCCGTATCCATCAACATGGGGATAAACGCAATCAACACAGGGATGCTTTGCAACGCGGTTTCAAATGAGGAGATGATCGCTCCCGTAAAGGTGGCGGAAATCATCAGCATCAGCAACCACGGCATACGTTGCCGCCAAATCGTCCATACGCTGGATTTAATGTACGGACGTTCACCGGGAATGATAGCTGCCATCTTTTCGATGTCTTCGGTGGCCTCTTCTTCCATGACGTCCATGGCGTCATCAACCGTAACGATACCCACCAGACGACCTTCGCCATCCACAACAGGCAATGCCAAGAAGTCATAGCGGTTGATCATACGCACCGCTTCTTCTTTATCTTCCACCGTCGTCGCATACAAAATGTTGGTATCCATAATGTCGGCAATACAGTCGGTTTCTTTTGCCAACAGAATGTCTTTCGCCGTTACGTAACCGAGCAGTTTTCGGTTGTTATCGGTCACATAACAGGTGTAGATTGTTTCCTTATCCACACCGACTTTGCGAATACGGGAAATGGCCTCCGGCACGGTATAGTGCCCTTTCAAATCCACGTATTCGATCGTCATAATACTACCGACGCTGTCTTTGGGATACTGCAAAATGCGATTGACCCATTCACGCGTTTGCTGGTCGGATTGACGCAACATACGTTTCACGACCGTGGCCGGCATCTCTTCGATAATGTCCACCGTATCGTCAAGATACAGTTCGTCCAAAATCTCTTTCAATTCCGAGTCGGAAAACGCTTTGATCAACGACTCCTGATCCTCGCTGTCCATTTCAACAAACACTTCTGCCGCCAGCTCTTTCGGCAACAGCCGATAGAACAAGGGCATTTGCTTTTCCGAAAGCAGTTCCGCCAACTGCGACAAATCCTGCGGTGTCATGCTGATCAGCATTTCGCGCAATGGAGCAAATTGACGCGCGTTCAACATGTTGCGGATCAATTCGGCACTCTCTTCAACCGATTCTTCCGTATAAAACAAATCAGCCATACAAATCCATCCTTTCAAACATAGTGTACTCCAAACGGAGTAAAAGGGTGCGGACTCGTATGGCGCAATAAAACAGCGATATGATAGGGAACATCAATACAAAACACCGACAGTATTGTCCGTGTTGTTCGCCGTCATATACTCTTTTATCGCGCACATACACGTACTGTCCGTATCCATAGTGACGTTCCTCCTTTTTAAATAAAATCCTTGATAATAATACTCTCTTCAAAGAAAAATGTCAAGCAATTTTACGGATATTTCCACTTTGTGCGGACAAACTGAACCCGAAAGGGGAGAGGGGTGTGAAAGATACCGCTCGCATAGAGGCAATTGTTCTCTCATTGGTTGCTTTGCTTTTGTATGCCGCGCAAATTGTCGTTTTCTATCAGACCGCTCTTCCGTATTCCTTACTCGCCACGCTCGGTATTTTGTTTTTGGATCTGTTCTTGTGGTCACCCCTCAAAGCAGGCTGTGCCGCCGTGTGTTACTTCACGGCTATCGAAAATTCCGACACACCAAGTTTTCTTCGATACGGGTTTTCACAAGAACTTTTTTATAAAGCCGTTACGTTACGAGCCACGATTTGGCGCAAACGCACCATGCGCTATGCGCTGTTGTTTTTGCCATCGGCATATCTTTGTATCATAAGCGAAAGATATTTTGAAGCATCATCCGCAATGCATAACACACAGATTGTCGGGTTTATCGGATACGTATGTGCGTGGTCGCTCCTTATTATCGGCATAGTATGTGTCGAAATACGTCTTCTTCGCTATCAAAGCGCATGGTATCTTCTGCCTGTGTGCCAAAATGCCGCGGAGGCAATTCGTGCTTCCAAAACCCTGTCAATTTGCCATTTGGAGGATATTGTGCACCTTACAATTACACACCCGTTTTTGTGTGTGCACTCCTCGTTTGCACAGTGGGTCGTGAGCCAAATACAGCAATCACGTCACGCGTATAATTTCACCGAAAACACAAACACTGTTACGGGCACACGTAATGCCCACACATTATCGGATGGAGGAAACAAATATGAACGAGCGTAACATCAACGAAAACCGCAACCAGAATCAGAACCAGAACCAAAACAAAAATCAGAACCAGAACAACAACCAGAACCAGAACAACAACCAGAACCAGAACCAAAACAAAAATCAGAACCAGAACAACAACCAGAACAAAAAAAACAGCCAGCAGTTCTAATTGTAAAGCGGTAAGCCCTTACGGGCTTACCGCTTTCTGCATTGGTATATTTTGTTGGTTTCTTTCATACGGTATACTACCGCAATTTTATTCGGAAAGGGCTGTATGTTATGCCAACGCTGTTTTTGAGTCCGTCAACACAGGAGTTTAACCCGTACGTTATCGGCGGCACGGAAGAGCAATATATGAACGAGGTGGCCGATGCCATGGAACCGTATCTGGTATCCAACGGCATTCGCTTCACACGCAACGATCCAAACGAATCCCTTTCACAAGCCATCAATCAATCGAACAGCGCGGTGTATGATCTGCACTTAGCCTTGCATTCCAACGCCGCACCGCCGGCCTTATCGGGGCAATTACAAGGAACAGACGTATACTACAATGCCGCCAGTCGACGCGGTCGGGATGCGGCAGAAATCATTGCCGCCAACTTCAAACAGATCTATCCGGATCCGTCGCTTGTGAAAGCCGTTCCCAACACAACACTGGCCGAATTGATACGCACCAACGCACCGGCCGTGTTGATTGAAATCGCCTATCACGATAACCGCGAGGATGCTACGTGGATCGTGAATAACATCCAAGCCATTGCGCGTAACCTGGTGCAGTCGCTCGCACAGTATTTCGGCATTCCGTTTGTGGAGGCACAAACACCGCAAGTGCAAACTGTCACCACCAACGGCGGTGCATTGAACATACGCTTAAAACCCAACACAACCGCCACCGTCATCGGCACAGCCGCCAACGGAACGCCCATCACGGTGTTGGGACAATGGACCGATTGGTACGTGGTAAACTATAACGGATTGATTGGGTATGCTTATGCACCGTTCATTCAATGATTGCTCTTTTTGCGTGTTTTTTCGGCAAGCGGATTGGCATCGGCGGCTTGTTTGATTTGATCGCCCGAAAGGTGGGTGTAAATTTCGGTTGTCCCCAAATTTTCGTGACCCAACAATTCTTGCAACACGCGGATATCCACGTGTCCGTGCTGATACATCAAGGTAGCCGCTGTGTGGCGCAGTTTGTGCGTGGACAACTGTTCGGCACCCGGTACTTTGGCAAGATAGCCTTTCACCACAAAATGCACACCTTGCAAACTGATGCGCTGTTTTATCCGACTGAGAAACAGCGCATTTTTATTTTTGGCATCCACACCTTCGCTCGGACGCACGTTCAAATACGCCTGCAATGCATCCCAACAGGCATCGTTTAAATACAGCATACGTTCCTTGTTGCCCTTGCCGCGCACGCGCAATGTATGATCTTGCCCGATATCCGACAGATTGAGCCCTGCCAACTCGGCACGCCGTAACCCACAGTTAAGCAACAATGTCAACATGCAATAATCTCGTTGTGCAAACGCACCGTCCACACTTTCGAGCAATGTTTCACTCTGCTCCAACGATAAAAATTTGGGCAACGTTTTGGCTGTTTTGGGCGTTTCCAGATTCTGCAAAGGGTTAACATCCAAAAGATGCTGCAAATCGGTCAAATAGCGAAAAAACATCCGCAACGCGGTGGTCTTGCGTGCACGTGTTTTGGCACCGTTTTCGCGTTCATCCTTAATGAAATTCATAAATTCATACGCATCGTTCAACGTAACGGTGCGCAGAAGAGGGAGATCCACATCCAAAATGGAAATCTCTTCAAAATCCGTGTCGGGAGAGGGGAGAAGTCCCCGTTTTTGCTTCAAAAACCGAAAAAATGTACGCAAATCAATAAAATACTCATTCATGGTTTGCGCCGAACGCCCTTTAATAGTTTCCATATACCCAAGATAAGACCGCAAAATCTCAGGACATTGCTCCAAATACTCCGCTTTCATACACGCCCTCCTCTGTGAAACAGTTTCACGGAACGAATTGTTTTACATTATAAACGATATACCGTGCCGTGGGCAACCACGGCACAGTTCAAACACCTTTTTATCGGTGGGGTGAGCGCAACACCCCGTAAAACCGCAAGAAACCGCCCGATTACGGGGTGTTGGCGCCTAAATCGAAAAGTGGTCGCAAAGACCCAACCACCGATATACACCGTTTAACAGCGTTTTCTCAAACAATGGATGCATCAAACGAAAATACGCTGTTAAACGGTAAGGATAGCAAATTGAAAAATTTCCCGAGAAATTACACACCGTAGCGGCAAATTAGAAAGAAAACCGATAAATCATAGTGATATGTAAGAAAGAATACTGTGTAGAATTTTACCGATCATATATGAATACAGACACGTTCATCGGGGCGGCCAAACCGTTGCGATCGCACCAAACCATGTACAACACAGGTGACACGCGCAACCCCCGTCAAAAGGGGCTGTTTTCCCATAAAAAACCAATATCTTCTCCCCTCAACTATACAAAATATTCATTTTGTATAGTTGCTATATATAAAATATACCATACAAAATTGGGGTTGTCAAGACCTTCCCTGCGGAATTTTGAATAATCGCAAAACACGCGGTGCATACTATCGTTGTCCCGCAAATTATGTTTACGAGGTGTAAAGATGATGACACAGTTAAAATGCGATGCTCGCCATTGTATCAGCAACCGTGACGGTCACTGCTGTCGCCCCGACATTCAAGTTGGCGGTAGCAATGCAACCGAATATCAGGAAACCTGTTGTGAGTCGTTCCGTCCGATCAACGGCAGTGCCACCAATGCAATGGATTACAGTCACGTAAACACGCAAATGCCGATTCATTGTTCGGCTGTGAATTGCGTGTATAACAAACAGCGTCAATGTGCCGCCGATGCCATCAAAATGGATGGTGTTTCGGCCGAAAAAGCAGAACAGACCGCTTGTCGCACCTTTAAGTGCGGTGACGGTTACTGCTGCAAATAACAAAAAAGGGGTTGCCGACGGCAACCCCTTCCCTATTTCGAATTAACAACCGCAATCGTTTCCTGCACCCTTGGGCGGAAAGAACTCATCCACCGGGAAGGACATTTTACGGAACAGATCGCACGGATTTTCATTGCTGGGTGCGCATTCTTTCGACGGCATACAGAAATCGTACACGGGAATGAGCATCTGCACGTTGCGAATCAACTGCACAATAGTGAACACGCCAAGCGTCACCAACACAGTTTTGCCTTCGCGGCTGTCCACAAAACAACCGCCAAAATTGTGTTGGATGCTGTCGGGAATCGCACAGCAGCAACAGCAACAACGTTCATCGGCGGCTTCCACCAGTTGGGCACCCAGCACCACCGGTTCCGCTACC
>JAZNTC010000209.1:0-3057 GCA_045591605.1 Acutalibacteraceae bacterium
GGATGATGGTGTTTAGACACTTTCCGCCTAAACACCACCCCCCTTTGTTAGGTGTTGTTCCTGTTACGGGGTGTCGGCAAGCACCACCTCCTACGGTATTCACCTGCACAAAGGGGTGTATTGCAGGGCGCGGCGCGCGCACTGCACAAACCTTTCCCTTGAGGGGAATGGTGCCCGGACATTCGCCTTGCGGCGAAGTCCAACGGATGAGGTGAAAAAAGGTGAGAAAGGGCGTCTGTCAAGTGCACCGCGCGTGTTTTTTGCGCGTATTTATCGCTCTCAAAGAGGAATAGGGGTAGGTTATGGAAACAACAAACGGGGGTGATGTAACCATCACTCCCGTTTTACATTTGGTGTCTTTTCAACGTTTCACTCTTCGCTTTTGGCACGCAGTTCGGTGGGAAGCAGTTCCTCCGCCGTGTGGATGTGCCGTTCCATGTTGCCAAGTGCCAACTCGTCGGCAATGATAGCGGAGAGGGTGTTGAGGCAAAAGTCTTCCAACTCCTTGACCTGCGCGCTGTTCATGCGGCGCAGCATCGAGAGGAAACGGCGTTCCTCACGCGTGCATTCCGCCATCAATTCTGCACCCTCCAAGGGGCTGTGCGCTGCCTGGTGCAACGGCAACGTGGAGGCGGTGGTTTCATATCCCAAAAGGTACCCCACACTCACGCGATATTCATCGGCCAGACGTTGCAACAACGGCAACGACGGCTCGATCGCACCGGTTTCGTAATAGGCATAGGTGGAACGCTGAATGCCCAAATGCTCTGCCACTTCCCGTTGTGTCATTCCGGCGACGGTGCGCAATTCGCGCATGCGCCGGGACACGCCGGAAGAGGATTGTTCTTTCGGTTTCATACGTCGTCCTCCTTGATCAACACCGTATCGAACGGCAGAATCGTGTGCCCTGCCACGGTTTTTTCGATATTGCTGTAATTGAGTAGGTGGCAATAGCCATACCACACGTACCGTGAGATCGTTGCTTTGCACGGGATAGGATTCCCGTGTTCTTCGTGCACCACGTCACCGCCACCGTAGATGGGGGCGGCAGGCTGAAAATCCGACCAAACGGGGAAAACACGCAGGCAGTTCATACCCGACTGCGCAAGCAACGCGAGATCCTCGCACAGGGCGGTTTCGTCCCGGTTATACCACGTATTACAACCAACCCCAAACCCCATTAGTGTTTCGCCTCAGAAAAAGTCTATCACAAATTGTTGGTAAAGTCAATTGTTAACACAGTTGATTCGCAAAGAGAACGTGTATGCGAGTTATGGCGCGATCCCGAACCGGTGCAACGCGGCACTTCATGCCGCACGCGGAAATATTTTCCACACAACCTTCATCGACGCGGCGAAAAAGGCGATTGAGATCACAATCCACGACTTCTTTGAAGAAAGCGGCACGCAATACGGTTTTATAATACGGGAGAGCATCCGCAATGCCCTCCCATATTTGTATATTTTTTGTCAACTGTCTCTTGACAAGCAAGGTGGCATTTGGTACAATAACAATGTATCTATGCATAAAGAAAGGGAGAAACGTATGAAAAAACATGCAGCGCGTGTGATTGCTTTGTTGCTTGCGGTGCTGATGGTGTTCACCATCTGCGGCTGTAAGCCAGACAAAGGCAGAGAAAAGACCAAGTACGATCCGTTGCCGGGCGAAGTGCCGGTGGATCTGGAAGGTTATGAGTTTACGGTAATCGATATGAACAGCAACCGCTGGAACAAGGAAAAGTCCGGCACCCCTCACGCGGATGCTTGGTTGCAGATCATGGACGAGGTGGAATATCTCTACAACTGCACCCTGACGGCGCAACAGTCCTCTGCGCAGGAGATTTTTAACAAAGTACAGCCCGAAATCATGGCGGGTGGCAAAGCGGCGAACATCATCATCACCACCCAGTGGAGCATGGGTCAGTTCGTGGGTGCCAACCTGCTGGCAGATCTGAACACACTGGATGTGAACTGGGACAATGAGTGGTGGAACCAGAACATTCGCAGAATCTCCACCCTGGACGGCAAGACCTACGTGGGCAACGGTTCCTTTATTTTTGATACCGCATTGACGTGGATCCTCTATTACAACGAGGCGATTTGGAATGAATGCGGTTTCCCCGATCCGTACGAATTGGTGGATTCCGGCCAATGGACGTTTGACCGTTTCCGCGAATACTGCCGCATAGCCGCAAGGGATCAGGACGGCACGGGTGTGATGGATTCTCCGCAGGATCGCTGGGGTCTCACTGCGCCGGACGGCGACTTTACCGATGCGCTGTTCTTCGCGCTGGGCGAGCACTTCTTTGCCCCGAACGACAAGGGTTCCGTGGAACTGGTGTGCAACAAAGACCGCACCTTCACGGTCGTGGAAGCCATGCGCAATTTTGTCAAGCAGGACAAGACGATGGATATCTCTACATACGATCCGTGGAACGAGCGTTTCAACACCTTCACTTCCGGAAATGCGCTGTTCCTCGGATACTCGCCCGGTGTTAGTGTGTTGACCGATATGGAAGACGATTTCGGTGCGCTGCCGTTGCCGAAGTTTGACGAAGCACAGGAAGACTACTATTCCAGTGTGGACCACAACTCCGCGGTGTTTGCCGTGACCAACACCAACGATGAGTTGTATGAAACGGGTGTGGTGTTGGAGGCGCTCGGCCGCCACGCTATGATTCTCGAAGACATCTACTGGCCCGATTACAAGGACATCTACTGGCGTCAACCCGAAGAAGATGCGCACATTATGTCGGAATACGTGGTGGGTCACGGCCAGTACGACATGGCGTTGCTGATGGCAAGATGCAACAAGATGTTCAGTGAGCCGCGTACGCAGGTGTATCGCATGCTGTTCGGCTCCGGTGGCTCGGACTACGCATCTTACATCGACATGGCGGAATACTCGATCGAAGCTACAATCGCCGATTACTTTGCATCCCGATAAAGGACATAGTTCATCCGCCGCAGAGCGTTCTGCGGCGGATGTTTTTTGTGCAAAAGAAAAGCATCCGCCCTTACGGGCGAATGGAGGAAGGCGGGGGCCAAGCGGGCTTAG
>JAZNTC010000210.1:0-5219 GCA_045591605.1 Acutalibacteraceae bacterium
TCCACACTGCCAAAGGTTTCCAAATGCTGTTCACCAATGGAAGTAATAATACCGTGTGTGGGATGCACCAAATCGCAGATCTCCTTAATGTCACCCACGTTCTTGGCACCCATCTCACAAATGAAGATCTGGTGGGAAGGACGCATATGCTCACGGATGGTACGCACCACACCCAAGGTGGTGTTGAAGTTTTCGGGGGTCATCAACACGTTATATTTCACCGAAAGCAACGCGTGCAAGAAGGTTTTGGTGCTGGTCTTGCCGTAACTGCCCGTGATGCCGATCACGGTGAGGTCGTCCCGTTCGCCGATACGGCGGCGCGCATCTTCAATGTAGCGGTTGGCGATCGCCTTTTCCATCGGAGAAGTGATCCACCCCGCCACGCGCAACCAAAACCACACAACACTGCAAAACAGACCCAGCAACAGCAGTGCGCGCCAGGTGTTGAAACACCACGCGCCGAAAAGTGCCGCCGCCAACAACAAGGCTTCCACCGCAAACAGTCGCTTCACACGGGCGGTCACGACCAACGGCTTTTTTGCCTTTTTGGGCAGGTTCAGCAAGGTGGTGAGCACCAGCACGACAACCGCAATACCGAGGCGAAGGGTATCGCGCAGCGGAACGAATGCCAGCACTGCGAGCAAAAGAGGTAACAACCGTTTAGGCGATACCAAACGGTCGGTATTTTCGTTGCACCAACGCATATACCGCTCGTCGCGATAGGAATTCAACTGAAACATGTGTGTAAAGTATACACACTGTACACCATAGCACAACGCTGCCGCGACAAGTGTGGCAACTGTAAGAATCATCTCCGGCACGGACATTCACCTCCAATTCGATTATTTCAAAAAGGAATCCAGCACACGACTGCACTGGCCCCAGCGTTCTGCAAAGGCAAAATGCCCGGCATCCGCCAACGTGACAAGCCCGGCATCGGGAATCAACTTCTCCATCTTCTGTCCATCGCAAAGAGGAGTGGCGGTATCCTTTTCGCCCCATATAAGCAAGGTGGATGCCTTTACACCAGGGAGCAGACGGGAGAGGTCTTGATTCACCGCCAACACCATGCTTTGACGCATAATGGGGGAGGCGTTGCGGTAATCTGCCGAGCCGTGCTTGTTGCGTGCCTTTTCCACCGCGTGCGGAAACAGCGAACGCACACCCGGCAAGGAGAAAAACCATTTCGCCGCTTTGTAGGTGTACACTTTGCGGTAATAGGAGAAGCCGCGATGCGGTTTTAATCCGGCCGCATCCATCAGAATCGCCTTTTTCACGGTGAAAGCACATTCCTCTGCCAACAAATGCAGGGCGATGCGCCCCCCGTTGGAATGTCCCATCAGCACCGCTTCGTGAATGTCCAGCGCGGTGGCAAAGGCATTCACAAAGGTGGCATACCGTTTGGATGTCCACGCTTCGGGAGGCTCTTGTGATCCGCCAAATCCGGGCAGATCGGGCGCGATCACACGGCAATAGGAGGATAGATGATCGATGATGAGACGATAGGTTTCGGCAGGGGCCCCCCACCCGTGTAACAACAACACGATCGGCCCTTCGCCGCAATCAAAATAGGCGACCTGTAAGCCGTCTACCGTGATGGTTTTCATCGGCAATCCCTCCTTTGTTTGCACATTTAGTTTATTATAACACATTACTTATGAAAACGCAAAGCAAAAATACAAATTCTTCATATTTTTTCGCACGTACCGCATTTTTCTCTGCGGCATAGGATAGAATAGGCACTTAATGTGTATGAAAGGGAGCGAATACCTATGAATAACAGCGCGTGTACGCTGGCAGATCTGCGCGTTGGCGAACGTGCAACAGTGACAGCGTTTGATACAGAAGACGGAGTGCGGCATCGCTTGTGGGATATGGGGATGGTGGAGGGCACCGAGGTGGAATGTGCGTTTCGCAGTCCGTCCGGTGACCCTACGGCGTATTTTGTGCGCGGCACGATGATGGCGTTGCGCCGCACGGATGCCCACACGGTGACGGTTAAGAGAGAGCAGGTGTGCCGATGAAGGAGATCACCGTTGCACTGGCAGGGAATCCCAACGTGGGCAAGAGCACGTTGTTTAACGCGATGACCGGATTGCATCAACACACGGGAAATTGGACAGGAAAAACGGTGGCAACCGCCAAAGGGGTGTACCGTCGCGGAAAACGATCGCTCTGCGTGGTGGATCTGCCCGGCACCTATTCGCTCACGCCACGCTCTTCGGAAGAAGCGGTGGCACGTGATTACTTATACCGCGCATCCCCCGACGTAGTGGTGGCGGTGTGCGATGCCACCTGCTTGTCACGCAGTTTGATTTTGGTGTTGCAAATTCTGGAACTGTGTCCGCGCACCGTTGTGTGCGTGAATTTAATGGATGAAGCCGCGGCAAAAGGCATCACGGTGGATCGCCTGCAACTGGAAAACGATCTCGGCGTGCCCGTGGTCACGGTGAGCGCACGGGACAAAGGTGCCGTCACCGCGGTAACCGAGGCGATCGAAACGGTGCTCAACACCGCGCCCACACCCAAACCCGTGCGGTACACCGCACCGATCGAAGCGGCACTCGCCTTGGTGGATGCGCCGCGCGGCGTGGCATTGCGTGCGCTGGAATGTGAAGCGTTTGCCAAAGAATCGGGCGTTGTTTGCGAGGAGGCATTGCAAGCCGCGGCGCAAGAGGGGTTACCCACAGAACGGGTGAGCGGTGCGATTGCCGCCTGTGCGGTGTTGCACGCCGAAGCGATTGCCGCCGATGCGGTAACGGTGACCGAAACCACAGCCACCCGACGTGACCGCCGTGTGGATCGTATTCTGACAGGGCGATGGACGGGCATGCCGCTGATGCTGTGTTTGCTGTGCCTTGTGCTGTGGCTCACGGTATACGGTGCAAATGGAATTTCGGATTGGTTGAACATAGCATTCGGTTGGGGACGGGACGGACTAAACGCCCTTTGCACCCACCTTCGCGCACCGTGGTGGTTGCGCGGTGTGGTGGTGGACGGTGCCTACACGGTACTTTCGTGGGTGGTGGCGGTCATGTTACCGCCCATGGCGATCTTCTTTCCGCTGTTTACCTTGTTGGAGGACGTGGGGTATCTGCCGCGCGTGGCGTTTAATCTGGATCGCGGATTTCAGCGAGCGTGCAGTTGCGGCAAACAAGCGCTCACCATGTGTATGGGGTTCGGTTGTAACGCGGTCGGGGTGACAGGATGCCGCATTATGGATTCCCCGCGTGAGCGAGCGGTGGCCACCGTGACCAACAGTTTGGTGCCGTGTAACGGACGGTTTCCGTTGCTCATCACCCTCATCACCCTCTTTTTTGCGCGCGGACAGCATCCGTCGCTGACCGCCGCCTTATGGCTCACGGCGGCGGTGTTGCTGGGGGTGGGGATGACCCTCTTGTGTTCGCGCTTGCTTTCCAACACCTGCTTTCGCGGCATGCCTGCCTCGTTTGTGTTGGAACTGCCGCCGTATCGTGTGCCGCGTGTGGGGCAGGTGATTGTGCGGTCGGTGCTGGATCGCACGGTGTTCGTGTTGGGACGTGCGGCAATGGTGGCGGCACCTGCCGGTGTGATCATCTGGTTGCTTGCCAACCTGACAGTGGGCGGTGTGCCGCTGATGCAACACGCCGCTATGTGGCTGGATCCGTTTGCGCGGTGGATCGGGTTGGATGGCGCTATTCTGTTTGCATTCATCTTGGGCTTTCCTGCCAACGAGATCGTTCTGCCGTTGCTCATTATGATCTATCAAAACGGCAACGTGTTGGGTGAGGTGGGGTATACCGCGTTGTATGACGTGCTGATGCAAAACGGCTGGACGTCACTCACAGCCTTGTGTATGGTACTGTTTTCACTTTTTCATTGGCCGTGTTCCACCACCTGTCTTACGGTGTGGAAAGAGACCCACAGCGTGAGACAGACTGCTGTGGCGGTGTTGCTTCCCACCTTGCTCGGAATGACACTCTGCTTGCTGTGCCGTTTGGTGTGCGGACTTTTCTAAAACGGTTGACAATCCTTCCCGGGGTGTGGTATCTTTGTCATGTATATAAGGAAGGATGTAATGGGTATGCGCCAACTGTTTTTGAAATATCGCGAAATGATCTCCTACGTGTTTTTCGGTGTGGTCACCACGCTGGTGGATCTGGTCGTTTTTGAACTGTTTAATTGGATTTTGGGCACGGCGTTGTATCTCGTTTCGAATGTCATTGCGTGGGCGGTGGCGGTGCTGACGGCGTTTATCACCAATAAACTGTGGGTGTTTGAAAGCAAAAGTTGGGCGGCCGCGGTGTTGCGTCGGGAGTTGCCCTCGTTCATCGGTGCGCGGGTGGCTTCGCTGTTGTTTGCGGAGGCAGGCTTGTTCGTGCTGATTGATCTGTTGCATCTCGGTGCATGGAGTGTGAACTTGTCGTTCATCGTGATCGGCGGACACACCATCTGTAAAGTGTTGTTGCAGGTCGTGGTGTTGGTGATGAACTATATTTTCAGCAAATTGGTGATCTTCAAGAAAAAGTAAAAGACGTGTGAATTTGTACGGTATACGCTATTGCAGTTCGTCGCCTGCCATGGCGCAACTGTCCAAAACGGTACAACTGCACATTGTAGACGGATGTTTCGGTCATTACGGCAGTATCACGCAGTTGCCCACCAATCAAACCAATCCGCAAAATGTGCATATTGACGGTGGCTTTTACACTAAACCGCTTTTGTGGGGCGATACTCAGCGCAGGACTTGTAATAATGTATCATGTGATAATTTGTTTCAAAGCAAAATAGTCCACGGGAACGAGATCTTTCTTGCGTTGTAAGAAAATCTTGGTGAACTTTGCCCACGGCGAATGTCCTTTGTCGCCAAACCTTCGGCATCAAAGATGCCTCACGTTTGGAGTTCGTTTCGAGTCCTTCAGCGACACTCATACCCAAAGAAAAAACCACGGTGTAAAACCGTGGCTTTTTCTTTGTCTATGGGCTACAAAAAAGATATTTTTACCGTTTTTGCGTATGAATTCGAATTCTCACATTTCTATCAAACCACATTCAAATAACGATCTTTCGGTTGAATTGAATCTGCTCCGAGGTATAATCATAAATTAAGATCGCCGACATTAACAGTATAGAATGGTACGTCCCCGATTCTTATACGATTCCCATTGCAAGTCGGAGGCCAAGCGGTCTTAGGAAGACAAGACTCACTGACAACTCCTTGGCTCACAGAACGACATGGC
>JAZNTC010000211.1:0-2008 GCA_045591605.1 Acutalibacteraceae bacterium
CTCACAGAACGACATGGCTACGATCCGACTTCCGTTTATGTGCGCGCCAACCACTTTTGCAACCAATCACACGTCTTTTTTTGCGATTTCATGTCCCCAGAAATCGCTTTCAAATCGCCGCTTTTAGCAGGGGGAACTTTACTGCTCTGCGGCTTCACGAAAAAATTGGGGGTCGGTTGCCTCGTCGGACACCTCTTGTGTCAACGTTGCCGCCGAGCGATCCAATTCTTCCGCCAATTCGATCAAGCGCTGTTCCGCACGGTTGTTCTGTGCATCCAGCGCCTCGTTTGCCACGTCCAATTCTTTGGCCGCCACATCCAACGCACCGCGCAGATTGTCAATCGCCTGCGAAATGGTGGTGAGCCGTGTGCGACTGCGCTCATTCGCCTCCTCCAAATAGCGAGAACCCATGGCACGGACATCCACCACGAAGCGTCCCACATCGCTCACCAATTCATGGTAACGACGGTTCTCTTCCTTAATGCGTTGATTTTCCGTGCGCAAAGCCGCCAGTTGACGGCGGAGTTCCTGCTCTTCGGCGGCGTGTGCCGAATCCGCTTCCTTTTTCACAGCGGCACATTCCTCTTCCAGTTGTGCCACACGCGCTTTGAGCGTTGCGTTGGTGGCACGCGCCTCTTCCGACTGTGCCACTTGATCGCGCAGTTCACGGTTTGCTTCATACTGTTCATTGATCAGTTGCTGCAAACGCGCTTGCTCTTCACGCTCCGCGAGCAGGGTGTGATGCTGTTCTTCCAATGCAGCATTGGCCTCGTTCAACGCTTTTTCATACGCTTCCCGTTCGGCCGTTGCCGTTTGTTGCTGTGCTGCCAATTCGCGGCCGTGCTCTTCTTGAAGTGCGTTGATATAGGTCAACACGTCCTCTTTGTTAAAGCCGCCGAACTTGGAACGAAAGCCGCAATTTTCAGCCATACTCCCATTCCTTTCCTTAATTATATTTATACGCTATACAGTATAACACACTCTGTCGAAAAAGACAAGGAAAATTTTTCACATAAGAAAACCCCTTGCTCGGCAAGGGGTTTTTGGAATCAATACATCCCGTGTTTGCTCATATATTGATAGATCTGTTCGCCGTGTTTTTGCTCTTCGGATTGAATCTGATTGAGCTTTTGGCGCACGGCGGAATCGGCAAATTCAAACACGCACACGTCATACACCGACGACACGTGCTTTTCCATGGACAGCGCATCCTGACACAGGAATTTATCGTTATTTTGGCAATTTCCGCTTGTGTTAATGGGTGCGGCAGCAGGTGAACTCTCCCCCAGATACTCATTTAACGTGGACAAGTGCTGTTGTTCGGTGGAACGGATGGAGGTAAACAGGTTTTTCAGTTCTCCGTCGCAGGCATCGGCGGCATATTTGCCGTATTTTTCGATACACAGTTCCTCTTGGGATTTCAGGTCTTTGAGCAGGGTGGTTTCCTTTTGCGTGAAAGTCATGCGATCCTCTCCTTTTCGGTTTTTTACAGTATTTCTCCCTCTCGCCTGTATTATTCACAATTTTATGTAGATTTTTGTCGAGCCGTTTGCTATACTGAAAGGCGGCGAGGTGAGGAAGAATGAACAAAAAGACGTTGCGTATCACGGCAATTATACTTCTTTGCACTTTTGCGGTGGGGATCGTCGCCCTGTGCGGCATCAATGCACACGTGAAAGCGGCGGGTAAAGCGCGGCTTGTGACACCCGAAAATGCCGCATTACTCGAAGAGGTGGATTGCATTTTGGTGCTTGGTTGCTTTGTGCGCGAGGACGGCACACCCAGCGCCATGTTGAACGATCGCTTGCGGCGCGGTGTTGAACTTTATGAACGCGGCGCTTCACCGAAACTGTTGATGAGCGGTGATCACGGGCAAACAGAATACAATGAAGTAGAAGCCATGAAGCAATATGCCATCGACAACGGTGTCCCCTCCGATGACGTGTTTATGGACCACGCAGGCTTCTCCACCTACGAGAGTATTTACCGCGCAAGGGATGTTTTCGGC
>JAZNTC010000212.1:0-22086 GCA_045591605.1 Acutalibacteraceae bacterium
AACCGGAACACCCCCCTCGAAATCTCCTCACTATGAGATCGTAGATTTTGGAAAGAGCGGATTTTTGTCATGTCAAGGCAAAAGCGGAGGTAATCCTCGTGGATTACCGAGCATTTTAACACTGACAGGGCGAAAATCCGCCTTTCCAAAACGGAGTTCGGGTTTGTCGGCTTAACCTAGTGTATGTGGTGTTGCTCGAAATATGCCGTTTTCTATTGTCGGTTATTATAGCACAATGGAAAAAATATTGCAAGTGCGACGTGCCTTGACAAAACAGGGGTAAATATAGTATTATGTATGAATAAGAATTGAAAGCGAAACACAATATGTAGTTTTTGAAGGACGGATGAATGTATGGCAGCCAAGAAACCAGCTTACGGCAATGAAAGCATCACCTCCCTGAAAGGTGCCGACCGTGTGCGTAAACGTCCGGCGGTCATTTTCGGATCGGATGGCTTGGAGGGATGCGAACACGCCGTGTTCGAAATATTGTCCAACTCCATTGACGAAGCGCGTGAAGGATACGGCAACCGCATTGTGACCACCTGTTATGAGGACGGCTCGTTTGAAGTGCAGGATTTTGGACGCGGTATGCCGGTCGATTTCAACCAAAAGGAAAACCGCTTCAACTGGGAACTTATCTTCTGTGAGTTGTATGCCGGCGGTAAATATAACACGAACGAAAGCGAAAACTATGAGTTTTCACTCGGCTTAAACGGTCTGGGCGCGTGTGCCACCCAGTATTCCTCGGAATACATGGACGTGGAAGTGCACCGCGACGGCACGAAATACACCCTGCATTTTGAACGGGGCGAAAACGTGGGCGGTCTCACCAAAGAACCGTATACCAAACGGGATACCGGCACACGCATTCGCTGGAAACCCGACTTGCAGGTGTTCACCGACATCGCGGTGCCGGTGGAGTATTTTCGCGATATTTTGCGCCGTCAGGCGATTGTGAACCCCAACCTGCTCTTCATCCTTCGCCGCCAAAACGGGCGCAGTTTTGAGGAGGAAGAGTTCCGTTATGAAAACGGCATTGCGGATTATGTGAAGGAACTCGCCGCAGACGGCTCTCTCACCGACGTGCAGGTGTGGAGCGGGGAACGCCGCGGTCGTGACCGTGAGGACAAACCCGAATACAAAGTGAAATTCAACGTGGCGTTTTGCTGTTCCAACAAAACGGAGTTGCTGGAATACTATCACAACTCCAGTTGGCTGGAACACGGCGGCTCACCCGAAAAGGCGGTGCGCTCGGCGTTTGTGGCGATGGTGGATGCCTACTTGAAGCAAAACGGCAAGTACCTTAAAAACGAAAGCAAGATCACCTTCCAAGACGTGCAGGATTGTCTTGTGCTGGTGTCCTCCTCCTTCTCCACGCAGACGTCCTATGAAAACCAGACAAAGAAGGCAATCACCAACAAGTTTATCCAAGAGGCGATGACCGAGTTCTTGCGCCACAACTTGGAAGTATACTTCATTGAAAACAAAGCGGAAGCCGACCGCATGACCGAACAGGTGCTGATCAATAAGCGCAGTCGTGAAAAGGCGGAAAAGACCCGTATCGACGTGAAAAAGGTGTTGCAGTCGGGCAACGACCTTGCCTCCCGTGTGCCGGGCTTTGTGGATTGCCGCACGCGTGATGTGGCACAGCGCGAGCTGTTCATTGTGGAAGGCAAATCCGCTATGGGTGCGTGTATTCAGGCACGTGATTCGGAGTTTCAGGCGATCATTCCCGTGCGCGGTAAGATCCTGAACTGCTTGAAAGCAGAGTTCGACAAGATCTTCAAAAGCGAGATCATCGTCAACCTTTTGAAGGTAATGGGTTGCGGTGTGGAGGTTAAAGCCAAGGCGAACAAAAATCTCTCCACCTTCGATCTTTCGCTGTTGCGGTTTGCGAAGATCATCATCTGCACCGATGCGGACGTGGACGGTTTCCAGATTCGCACCTTGATCTTGACGATGCTGTATCGCTTAACACCGACCTTGATCGAGCAGGGGTATGTGTATATCGCAGAAACGCCGCTGTATGAGATCAACACCAAAACCGACACCTATTTTGCCTATAACGAAGCGGAAAAGACTGCCATTCTCGAGGAAATTGGGGATGTGAAATACACCATTCAGCGTTCCAAGGGACTTGGTGAAAACGAGCCGGCAATGATGTCGCTCACCACCATGAATCCGGCTACCCGTCGCTTGGTGAAGGTCAATCCGGCCGACGTGGAAGAAACGGCGTATTTGTTTGACGTGCTGCTCGGCGATGATCTGGACGGTCGTAAACGCATGATTGCGGAACATGGCGCGGATTATCTCGACATGCTGGATCTGGAATGAGGGGAGGGACGTAATCCATGGCTACGAAAAAGAAAAACGCGGCGGTGCCGCAGGCAAACGAGTTGCCCTCCAATGCCCACATTGCCGGTGCAGGCGAGGTGGAACAGCAGGCAATCACCGATACCCTGCGCGAAAACTATATGCCGTATGCGATGAGTGTGATTATGTCCCGCGCGATCCCCGAGATCGACGGTTTCAAACCCTCGCACCGCAAGTTGCTATATACCATGTATAAGATGGGCCTGCTCACGGGCGGTCTGATCAAATCCGCCAACATTGCCGGTCAGACCATGCGGTTGAACCCTCACGGCGATGCCGCGATTTACGACACGATGGTGCGTCTTTCACGCGGTAACGAAGCGCTGTTGCACCCGTATGTGGAATCCAAAGGTAACTTCGGTAAGGCGTAT
The DNA here is from genome assembly GCA_045591605.1 of Acutalibacteraceae bacterium. Taxonomy (GTDB): domain Bacteria; phylum Bacillota; class Clostridia; order Oscillospirales; family Acutalibacteraceae; genus SIG588. The sequence continues at coordinate 2,748 of JAZNTC010000212.1, forward strand.
TCGTCGGACATTGAATGCGCCGCTTCCCGTTACACCGAAGCCAAATTGGCGCCCATTGCGGCGGAACTGTTCCGCGACATCGATAAGGAAACGGTGGATTTCGTGGATAACTACGATGCCACGATGAAAGAACCGTCCTTATTGCCGGTGACGTTTCCCTCCATTTTGGTAAACAACAACCTCGGTATTGCCGTCGGTATGGCGAGCAACATCTGCTCGTTCAATCTGTCGGAAGTGTGTGATACCGCCATCGCGTTGATGAAAGATCCGCATCACGATCTGTTGTCCACCCTGCAAGCCCCCGATTTCCCGAGTGGCGGCCAACTCATCTATCGTCGTGAGGATCTGGAAAAGATCTACGAAACAGGTCGCGGCAGTGTGCGTGTGCGTGCGGTGTACGCCTATGACAAGGCGAACAACTGCATCGACGTGACCGAGATCCCGTATTCCACCACGGTGGAAGCCATTGTGGGCAAGGTGACCGAACTGGTGAAAGCAGGAAAACTGCGCGAGATCAACGATATTCGAAACGAAACCGACTTGAAAGGCTTGAAGATCACCATTGATCTGAAACGTGGCACCGATCCTGACAAGCTGATGAACAAGCTGTATGCTACCACCCCCTTGGAGGATTCCTTCGGGTGCAACTTCAATGTGCTGATTGCCGGTGTGCCGCAGGTGCTCGGTGTGCGTGCGCTGTTTGAAGAGTGGACGGGATACCGCATGGAATGTGTGCGCCGTCGCGTGGTGTTCGATCTCAACCGTGCAAAGGATAAGTTGCATCTGTTGAAAGGTCTGCAAAAGATCTTGCTGGATATTGATAAAGCCATCCGTATCGTGCGTGAGACGGAAGAGGAGACGGAAGTGGTACCGAACTTGATGATCGGTTTCGGGATCGATGAGATTCAGGCGGAATACGTGGCGGAAATCAAGCTGCGTCACTTGAACCGTGAATACATCCTCAAACGCTTGGACGAGGTGGAACGTCTGGAAGCCGAGATTGCGGAAATGGAAGAAACGCTTGGCAGTGCGCGCCGCATCAAATCCATCATCATTGAGGAATTGCGCGCTGTGGCGAAAAAATACGGACAACCGCGCCGCACGCAGTTCATCTATGCCACCGACTTGCAAGAGGCAGAAGAAGCGGGAGAGGAGATCGTGCCCGAATACGCGTGCACGCTGTTCTTTACCGAAGGCGGCTATTTCAAAAAGATCACGCCGCAATCGTTGCGCATGAGCAGTGAGCACAAGTTCAAAGAGGGCGACCGCATGGCACAGACGGTCGAGAGTAACAACCGTCAGGAATTGCTCTTCTTCGGCGACAAGGCATCGGTGTATAAGAGCCGCGCCTCGGAGTTTGGCGATACCAAAGCCAGCGTACTGGGCGATTACGTGCCCACCAAACTTGGGTTTGAGGATGGCGAGGTCGCTCGGTATATGGCAGTGACCGATGACTATGCAGGGTTTATGCTGTTCTTCTTTGAAAACGGTAAGATGGCTAAGGTGGAAATGAGTGCCTATGCCACCAAGACCAACCGTCGCCGCTTGGTGGGAGCGTATTCCGACAAAGTGCCGCTGGTGGCGATGATGTATATCCGTGAGGATACCGAATTTTTGCTGGAATCCACGTCGGGTCGTCGCTTGGTGGTGAATACCGCCGCGGTGACACCCAAGAGTTCACGCACCACCATCGATGTGCAGGTGATGACCTTGAAGGGCACTCACCGTGTGAAAAGTGTACAGTTGTTTGATGAAACGTTGGTGGCAAAAGCCAACCGTTACCGCACCAAATCGTTGCCTGCGGCAGGGGCACTGCCTGCGGCAGAAGATTTCGGTGAACAACTGACGTTGGAGTAAGTAAAAAAGAGCAAGCATCTCGTTTGGCGAGGTGCGTGCTCTTTCTTTGTGATTAGCGGTTGACTTCTTTTGGGGTTTGTATTACTGAATGATAGATAAGGAGTAATTGGTATGCCAAAACGTGTGCCGCAAAAAAAGAGCCTTTCGGCTCTTTTTTGCTTTAAATACCCATGACTTCGTCGATGGGAAGCGAAACCACAAGTCCTTTGGCTTCGGTTTGCATGCCGCACTTTTCGCTGATGGCTTTCATGATCGCCACTTTGCTTTCGTGTTCGGCCAGAATCAGGACAATCTCCTTTTCCTCCTGCACGCTGAGTCCCCAGAAACCGGTGGCTTCTTCATTCTCAATACCGCGGCTGTGCACAATCGTGCCGCCGCCTGCACCTGCGGCACGTGCCGCGTCCATTACGATGTTTCCAAAACCACGGTCGACCGTGGCGGCAATCAGCGTGTATTTGGTGTCTCCCATGGTAAATTCACCCTTTCGTTCATCGAGATCCTTGTAATTTTCGGCGGCGCTGTTCATCATGCGCAACATCAGGTTACTCACACCGGTCAGCGGAACGGTGAACGCGATGCCGCTGTTCACGGCATCCAATCGCAAACGGGTGTGTAAGGTGCGCAGCATACGTCGACCCAAGTCACGCGGCACGTAACTCATCAGCACGCATTTATCCACGCTGCCAAAGCCGAGTGTATCCATAATTTCGCTGGATGCCGTGCCTTCCGCATTCAACCGAAATTGCAACGGCAGATTGTTGTTCAAAAACATCTCGGCGGCTTTGTCGCTCAGTTTGGGGGTGGCAATCAACATCAACATTTGATAGGTTTGCTTCTCACTCATATACGCACCTCCTCTTCCAAATCGATAATGTCGTCGCTATCCGCCGTGAGCCCAATGTGCTGTACCACCGCATTCTGCAGTTTTGTGGCTTTCAGGCGATACACAAGTCCCATAATTTGAATGGCGATCAACGGGGTGAGCGCCACCAACGCCACCACACCGAAGGCATCCACCATCAAGTCGCCGCCAATGGCTTGACAAGTGCCGATGCTGAGCGGCAACAGGAAGGTAGAGGTCATGGGGCCACTCGCCACGCCGCCTGAGTCAAACGCAATACCGACAAAGATTTTCGGCACAAACAGCGACATCACGAGCGCAATCACGTAACCGGGAATCAAGATCCAGTAGATCGGAATGCCAAACAGCACACGCGCCATTGCCAACCCGATACTGCATGCCACACCGATGGACATACTGCGGTTCATCGCTTTTACCGAAATCGCACCGTCGGTGACGTTTTCCACCTGGTGATTCAACACCTGAATCGCCGGCTCGGCTTTCACGATGTAATAACCGATCAACATGCCGATCGGGATCAAAATCCAGTTATAGGGGAGAGAGGCCAACTCCTGCCCGATCAATTCCCCCACGGGGGCAAACCCGACGTTCACACCGCACAAAAACAGCACCAGACCGATACAGGTGTAAATCATACCGACGGTGATACGCTTCACCTGACGCTTTTGATAACGGTGGGTGAGCAACTGAAACAGCACGAATACCGCCGCAATGGGCAACAGCGAGATCAGCACTTCACCACCGTAGGTGGGCAGTTCCAATGCAAACACGCGTACCACGTCACGTGTGGTGGCAACCGAAGCCACGGATCCTGCAAGGTAGGCAGTTTGGGTCGGCTTATAAAAGAATCCCAAAATCAGCACCGCCAAAATGGGACCGATACTGGAAAGTGCCACCAAACCGAAACTGTCGCTTGCGGAATCTTTGCCGCTTCACACCGAAGCCAAGCCGATACCAAGCGCCATGATGAACGGTACGGTCATCGGGCCGGTGGTCACACCGCCCGAATCGAATGCCACTGCCAGAAAACTGGGCGGCGCCGGAAAGGATAGGGCAATCAACGCAACATACAGTATAATGAGCAAACGTGACAGGTCAAAGGCGAAGCGGATGCGCACGATCGCCAATGCCAAGAACAAGCCGACACCGACAGCAACTGTCAAAACCAGCACCATATCCGGCACGGCAGGCACTTGCTTTGCCAACACTTGCAAATCCGGTTCGGACATGGTGATGATCACCCCCATCACAAAACCGATCAACAGCACAAAAAAGACTTTTTTGGTTTTGGAGATCTGCACACCGATGCCTTCACCGATCGGCGTCATGGCCATTTCCGCACCGAGTTGGAAAAACCCCATGCCGAAAATAAGTAACACCGCACCCGAAAGGAACATCACCATAGTTCCGAGGTCCATCGGTATCAGTAATATACTAAGTAAAAACACAATACCCGTAATCGGCAACACGGCCGAGAGGGATTCCAGTGTTTTTTCGCGTAATTTCGGATTCAACACGCCACCACCTTTCTCTATGGGATAGATGTATGATGGATATATTAGTGCTTATGCATCTTCGGATTTGTATCGCAGTTTCGACCACAAGAGCACAATAATTTGTCCCGGAATGCCAAGCGCAAAGATGGTCCAAACGGAAAAGCCGGCAAACCACAAGGTGATATATACCGCCGACAGCACCGACCACATCAACAGGGAGATGATCAGGAAGTTGCGCCGCGGATTAAACCACAACGAGTTAAAGATGAGCCACACCACCAATGTGCAAGGCACGGCATACAAGAAGGGGAGGAAGGGGCTCCATGCCTTAACGGCAACATTGTCCAGCACGATAAATACCAGCATGGCCAGTAACCACACCAGCACCACGCACATACCCGTGATGAATCCGCGGTTTTTCTTGCGGCGGCGGCTGGCACGTTTGGCGCGGATGTGCTGGCTGTCGTGATCGGGACGCACCAAATAGTCGAGGGACACCTCAAACAGATCGGCCACCGTGATGAGTACGGCAATGTCCGGCAAGGATTCGCCACGCTCCCACTTGGAAATAGCTTTGTCGGAATAGTTGAGTTTGTCGGCCAGTTCCATCTGTGTCATTTCGCGGGATTGACGCAACGTGGCAATGTTCTTGGCAACAATGCTTTTTATGTCTTGCATAATAATACCACCTTTGTCTTTGGGGTGATTCAAATGTGTCGGGCGCACGTTGCGAAGGTGTTGTCACATACAAGTCACTCACAACGTTGTTTCCTATAATATACACCCATATTATCACATATTTGCTTGCGAATCAATAGCAAACTTCAAAAAATGAGGCAAGATTTGGCGTTTCCACAAGGAGTTCTACCGGTAGTAGAGCGCAAAAAATCTGTTCTACCGCCAGGGAAGAGAAAGTATAGAAGTGGGAAAAGGGAGTAGGTTGCGATTGCTTTGGCATGTTGGTATAATCAAATGCGTGAGTGGTCATATTCCTTTTGACCGCAAAATGTGCTTCGCAAGGGAGAATATACTTATGAGTTCTTACGTAATCTATACCGACTCGGCGTGTGATATGCTGCCTCAAACGTTGAGTGAGTGGGGGGTTAAACGCTGCGACTTGTCGTTTCAATTCAACGGCGACGAAAAGGTGTATACCAATTTTGAACTGACCACGAAAGAGTTTTATCAGCGTATGCGCGACGGCGGTGTGGCAAAAACGTCGGCGGTGAACAGCGAGACCTTCCGTGAACTGTTTGAAGAGGACGTGAAAAACGGTAACGATGTTTTCTATCTCGGTTTTTCTTCCGGTCTCAGCACGACGTATAACTGTGCACGTATGGCGGCCGCAGAACTGGAAGAAGCGTATCCCGGACGCCGTGTGGTGGCGGTGGATTCGCTGTCTGCTTCGGCAGGCTTTGGCTTGCTGTTGTATCTTGTGGTGCAAAAGAAGGCCGAGGGGGCCACGATCGATGAACTGGCGGCATTTGCCCAAGACATGCGTTTCCACCTGTGCCATTGGTTCACGGTGGACGATCTGGTGTATCTCAAACGCGGCGGTCGCATCAGCCCTGCCGTGGCGTTGGTCGGCGGTGTGCTCGGCATCAAACCCGTGCTGCACATGGATAACGAAGGGCATTTGATCAGCCGTTTCAAGGTGCGCGGACGCAAAGCGGCGCTGAAAGCGCTGTGTGACCAGTACGGTGCTCTGGTGCAGACCAAGGGCGAAGGCGTGGTGTTCATCTCTCACGGTGATTGTGAGGGGGATGCCGCACTGTTGGCATCCATGTTGAAGGCGGAATACGGCGTTGACGTGGACACGACGGTAAACGTGGGACCGGTGATCGGCGCCCACTCCGGTCCCGGCACGCTGGCGTTGTTCTTTATTGGGAAAGAGAGGTAACTTGTGACACGAACCAAACTGATCGACCGTTTACTTCCCAATTACACACGTGGGGAAGAGTTGTTCAACATGATTTCCCACATTGTCGGCGGTGGCATTGGTGTGCTGACGTTGGCGCTGTGTGTGATCAAAGCAGCGGTGTCCGGTGATGCTTGGGATGTGGTTGGCAGTGCGATATTCGGTGGGGCATTGATCGTGTTATACACCATGTCGGGTGTGTACCACGGGTTGCGGCATCCCATGGCGAAAAAAGTGTTTCAGGTGCTGGACCATTGTGCCATCTACTTTTTGATTGCCGGAACGTATACTCCCATTTTGCTTTCGGCCATTCGCCCCGTGTCGCCCCAATGGGCGTGGGTGATATTCGGTTTGGTGTGGGGACTGGCGGCGTTAGCCATCGTGTTCACCGCCATCGATTTGAAAGCCTACGCCGTGTTTTCGATGATCTGCTACATCGGTATGGGATGGTGCATCGTGATTGCCGCAAAGGTAACGGTTGCCGCGTTGTCTGCGCCTGCGTTGTGGTTGCTTTTGTTCGGTGGCATCGCCTACACCGTGGGTGCGGTGATATACGGACTCGGGAAAAAGCATCGCTATGCCCACTCGATCTTCCATTTGTTCGTGTTGGTCGGAAGTGTGTTGCACGTGTTGTGTATATTCTTGTACGTGATATAAAAAGCAAAACAGCCGTCGTACAACACGACGGCTGTTCTTTACCCAATCCTACCGCACAGCAGGGAAGGGCAGACAGCAACGGCACAAACACGGTTGCGTGTTGATGAAACGTCCGTCACCGATTTTTTTCGCTCTGATACGGCTGTATCCCGCAAAGGACACCGCAACAAAGGTGTAAAAAAGCGGTGTCGCACGTTACGGGACCGCCGCTGACAAGGGTAGTGTGTGCGGCAAACCAGAAATTATACAAAGACAAAATGGATTTCTTGCGGTTGAATTTCGTCGTAAATTGTCAAAACTGCACAACAAAAGTCCCCTTCGTTAGGCGATTTGTTCATATTTTTAGAATTTTCAAAAATTTTAGTTGACAAAACGATTGAAAAAAGGTAAACTGAATATAATTGTAGCGATGGTAAGGATTTGTCGCGCGCAAAAGGAAGGTTTCTATGGTGGTTCCGAACACGGATGATCTGTCGCTTCCCGGCGAAGCCGAGTTGCTTTCGTTGGCGCAAGCGGGGAGTGAAGAGGCCTTCACAATGTTGGTCGCACAATATGAGCCAACCCTTCGCGCACAAGTTGCCCATTTCCGTTTCCCATCTGCCGATGCAGAGGATGCGGCGCAAGAGGGGTTGCTCGGTCTGTTGTTTGCCGTGCGTTCCTTCGATCCGTCGCGTGAAACGTCGTTTCGCACCTATGCATCCACCTGCGTGCGCAATCGTTTGCTTTCGTTCTGGCGACGTCGTTCAGGGCGCGCATCCGAAGTGTTGTTGGAGGATGTTTCCCTTGTGACAGACGTGGCGGTGGCAGCAAACGATCCTGCCGCCCTGATGTTGGAACGGGAGAATGCCGCTTTGATGCTCGAACGCATCAAGTCCGTGTTGTCACGGCAGGAATATGCCGTGCTGTTGCGGTATCTCGACGGTCTGCCGTATGCAACGATTGCTGCTCAGTTACAAATCACCACCAAAGCGGTGGATAACGCGTTGCAACGGGCAAGAACCAAATTGCGAACCCGTTTTTGAGGATGTGACAGCGTTTGCTGTTCATCATATATTAAAAATGCCGTGTACCTCAATCGACACATTGGGTAATCCAAGTATCACTTGATTTTACAGGGCAAATAATTAAAAGCGAGGTTGAAACCCCATGTACGAAGACAAGACACTGGTGTGCAAAGACTGCGGTGCAGAATTTGTTTTCACCGCCGGCGAGCAGGAGTTCTATGCTGAGAAAGGTTTCGTGAACGAGCCCCAGCGTTGCAAGGCTTGCCGTGATGCACGCAAGAACGCTTCCAAGCCGGAACGCGAAATGTTCACGGCGATCTGTGCCAATTGCGGCAAGGAAGCGCGTGTCCCCTTTAAGCCCCGCGAGGATCGCCCTGTGTATTGCAGCGAGTGCTTCGCCAACATGAAGGCTGAAGGCTAATTGCCCAAACTTTGTGAGAAAAAGCCGTCCGTAATGCGGACGGCTTTTTTGCGTATATATTTATCGCTGACCGTTTTGGATAAAGAGTGGAGCAAGTACGAAGAACAACCCACTGACCGCGACGGCGAGCAAAATGGCGAGTGCGAAAAACAATAGCGGCTGTGAAATCACGTAACCGATCACCAACAAAGCGGCAATGGGAATCAGCCCGAAGTAAATGAACAGGATCATCAAAAGCTGACGAATCATTTTGTCCACTCCGGTGGGGATGGACACCTGCAAAAACAGCGCTACTGTGGAGGCATAGAGATCCACCGCCACCGCAAACAACATCCACGCAAGTGTCTCAGGGGGGGTGGAACGCATCCACACCGTGGCCACGGCAAAGGCAGGCACGAGATCCAAAAGGCAGTTTACCGATCCGCCGAGCAGAGAATAGAACACCTTTTTGTGCGCACTTTCGGGTACCATACGGAAATGCGCTTGATCAATATCGGCACTCAACGGATTTCCGAGTGCGCGGAAAAAGCAGAACACCGTGAGGATCAACCCAACGGGGACAAGTGACGGCGTGGCAAAATACCACACAAGTGCGCACGTGGCCAGAGCAGTTACCAAATAGGTTTCGGATGTTTTGGTGAACACATGTCCGTGCGCAAAACGAAAACGGTTGTACATCGCTTTGTGAAAATACATCGAAGCGCCTTCGCCACGTGTGAAGCCCTCTCGCTTTACACGCTCGCCGCGTTCCTTCTTGCGCTTCACAATGACGGGACCTTCGCTTGCGGCCGCTTCTTGTATTTGAGCAGTTTCGGCGGAATGCGCCATCGCATCCTCGTAAAAATCGGCTTTGATGCGCCAAATAATCCACACGAGTATCACCGCGCTAATCAACAACGCGGCGAGACACAGGGCGGCAAACAGCCACTCACCCGTCATGCTGTAAAGTGCAAGACCTTTCATCCAGCCGTAAACGGGAAGAAGGCGTGTCCACGGTGCGTTGAAGAACGCGATGGCGGCTTGATACCACGACAGACCGCTTTGGCGGCTGAAGAGCAAAAACGCAAGCAACGTGACACCGAGAATACCGTAGGTGACGGGACGAATATACCGTCGGATACGTTCGTGAGTGGAGGTGACGGTATACACCAGAATGTTCAACAGTTTCGCATACACCAGCAAAAGATACCACACGAGGATTACGGCGATCGCGGCAGGGACACCAAGTCCTGCCGAAAGCACCATGTTTGGTATTTGGAAGGATAGGTACAAACTGGCGAGCAGGATGGTGCCAAGTTGCCCTGCCAAGCGGAAGAGCAACACCGATTGGGGTTTCATCGGTGCGGCAAACAGGAGATTCACGTCGGCCGGCAGGAAGATCTGTCCACCGCTTTTTTCGGCGCTTATCACCTGCCATGTCAGCATGGAAAGGGAGATTCCTGCAACCGCCAACTCAATGACCGCCAAGGCGTCCGCCTCGGTGAAGGGGGTCTCCTCTGCGACAACCTCTTCTTCGGAATAGCTTTCTTCTTCATCGCCAAACAGCAACGCCGCGCCCACGCCGAACAGCAAGCCGAATGCAAAACAGGCGAAAAGAAAGAGCGCAACCCACGTCTTGAACAGCTTTTTTATCTGATTCTTGACCGAATGAAAGGCGTAATACAAAAACAGTTTCATTCTTCCGCCTCCGGTTCGGTGACGGCGAAAAACCGTTCTTCCAATGTTTCGCCTGCGGCGGCAAGGGCTTCGCGGTCCAGATCGGCACGCAGTTGTCCTTTTTGCATAATCAAGGTGCGGTCCCACAGCATATCCACGCTGTCGATCATGTGGGTGCTGACCAGCACGGTGCATCCCTCTTCACGCAGTTCCGTGAAGATCGCTTTCAATTCCTTGATCGCGTGCGGATCCAAACCGATCATCGGCTCATCCAACAGTAAGAGTCGGGGAGAGGGGAGCAATCCCAGGCAAAGGTTTAACTTTTGTTGCATACCTTTTGACAATTCATCCCCGAATTTCCGCCGTTTATCGTCCAGTTCAAACCGCGCGAGAAGTTCGTCGATGCGCGCTTTGTAGTCTTTCATACGGTACGCACGGGCAATAAACTCCATGTGCTCTTCCACCGTGAGGTTGGGGTAAAGGGAGGGGAGTTCGGGAATGTATCCCATCACGCGCTTGGCATCCACACTCTTGTTCGGCAGACCGTCCACCGTGATGCGCCCTTCGTATTTCAAAAAGCCGATGGCGGATTTCAACAAGGTGCTTTTTCCGGCGCCGTTCGGGCCGAGAAGCACCGTGATACTGCCGGGGCGCAGGCGGAAACAAATGTCGTCACACGCCAAAACTTTACCGTATTTTTTTGTCAGATGGGACACTTCCAACATAGAAAACCACTCCTTTTTCGTTACAAATGATACGCCATTTTTGAAAAAAAGTCAATAAATCCCGCTTTTGTTTCGTAAAATACTTGCACCGCGCGCAAAGGTGTGCTAAAATGAAACAAACTTGTTTTTTCGGAAAGAAGGAAACGGAAATGGAAAAGAAAAACATCGATTGGGGTAACCTGGGGTTCGGCTATATGCCCACCGATTACCGCTATGTTGCAAACTTCAAGAACGGCGCGTGGGATAATGGTGAATTGACCACCGATTCCAACGTGGTGATCAATGAATGTGCCGGTGTGTTGCAGTATGCACAAACTTGCTTTGAAGGTCTTAAAGCGTACACCACCGAGGATGGCCGCATTGTGACGTTCCGTCCCGACTTGAACGCCGAGCGTATGGAGCAGTCGGCACTGCGCTTGCGTATGCCCGTGTTCCCGAAAGAGCGTTTCTTGGATGCGGTTGATCAGGTGGTGCGTGCCAACGCCGCCTTCGTGCCGCCTTACGGCTCGGGTGCGACGTTGTATCTGCGTCCGTACATGTTCGGTTCCGATCCCGTTATCGGTGTGAAGCCTGCGAACGAGTATCAGTTCCGCATTTTGGTGACCCCCGTCGGCCCCTATTTCAAGGGTGGTGTGAAGCCGCTGACGGTGCGCATCAGCGATCTTGACCGTGCGGCACCGCGCGGCACCGGTCACATCAAGGGCGGTCTCAACTATGCCATGAGCCTTTACAACATCGTGGATGCACACGAGCAGGGCTATGACGAGAACATCTATCTCGATCCCGGCACGCGCACCTACATCGAGGAAACGGGCGGTGCGAACATCATCTTTGTCACCAAGGATAACAAGGTCGTCACCCCGAAGTCGGACAGCATTCTGCCGTCCATCACCCGTCGTTCGCTGATGGTGGTGGCGAAGGAATACCTCGGTTTGGAAGTGGAAGAGCGTCCTGTGGCGTTGTCCGAAGTGGCGGATTTTGCCGAGTGCGGCCTGTGTGGCACGGCGGCGGTCATCTCGCCTGTCGGCAAGATCGTGGATCACGGTCGCGAGATCGCGTTCCCGGCCGGCATGGAAAAGATGGGTCCGATCACCCAGAAACTGTATGACACGCTTACCGGTATTCAGATGGGTCGCTTGGAAGCGCCCGAAGGCTGGATTCACGAAATCAAATAAGAGAACAAGAAAAAACGGGATGAACCGATGCGGTTCATCCCGTTTTTTTTACATGTGAAATACCGTGGCATCCAACAACTCGATTTCCTCGGGGTGGTGAGTCACCAACACCACGGGACGGTCGATGGCATATTGCCGAATGAGTGCGGCGATCTGCTCGCGGTTTTCGGCATCGATGCCGTTGAACGGCTCATCCAATGTCAACCAACGGCTTTCGGTCGCCAGGGCACGCGCAATCGCCACGCGACGGCGCATACCGCCGCTGAGTTCACGCGGAAACTGTGAAAACACCTCGTCGCTCAGTCCAACGGCATGCAACGCGTCGGCGGCACGTTTGGGAGAAGCGGTCAGTGCCACGTTTTCCAGCACGGTTTTCCACGGCAACAGACGGTTTTCCTGAAACACCACCGACGGGTGGCGCAAGTCGCCTTTAATCTCTCCGCGTTGCGGTGCTTCCAACCCTAACAAAAGGCGCAGGACGGTGGTTTTTCCGCAACCGGAAGGACCGAACAAACAGGTGACACCGCGCTCTGCAATCGTGAGTGAAAAGTCTTGCAATACCACGTTGTCAGGATAGGAGAAGTGGATGTGATCCAATATAAATGCCATGGCTCAACCCTCCTCCGTTGCGTTGAAACGCTGTCCAAACCGCTTCGCCAACGCCAGCAGCAGCCGTTCCAACAACAGGCTTAACACGATGACGGCAATGGTGTGGGCAAACACTTCGGCGGTTTCCAAATGCAGTTTGGCGGTTTGCAAGAGACGGCCGATGGATTCATCGGGACGGCAGATGACCTCGGCCGCAATGCCGGATTTCCATGCCAGTCCCAACGCGGTGGTGCAAGCCGTGAGAAAATACGGCATGACCGAGGGAATCCACACATGCAACAGGGTGCGCCGTTTTCCCAATCGGAAGGTGTGCGCCATTTCCAACAAACGGCGATCGGTGCGCCGCAATCCGCGATCCACGTTCGCCCACACGATGGGGACGACCATCAAGAACGCGATGAATGCAGGCAGGGCATTGGTGGTGAGCCACACCAGTGCCAAAATGATGAAGGACGCCACAGGGGTGGCACGCACCGTTTTGAGCAAGGGAGAAAGCAGGCGATCCGCCACCGTGAAACGGACGGTGAGCAATGCCAAGACCGCCCCTGCCGCCACACCGCTTGCAAATCCGAGCGCGATGCGCAAAAGGGAGGCGGCGCACGCCTGCCAAAAGGCCGATGTGCTGCCAAGATACCACAGCGTTTTGGCAACCAGCACGGGGGAGGGCACCAGCAACTCCTGATTCACACGCCATGCAATGAGCCACCACACCGCGATCCAAAAGACCAGGGCGATCACGCTCCAAAGAACGCGTTTTATAAAAGTATCTTTATTTTGCAACGTAATAGAACGCATCATTCGGCATGGCTCCTCCGATTGATTTTGGGTTGGCCGCAAAGAGAATTTCATAATAGCCGTGAATGGTCGTTTTCATATTCGCCCCGTCGATATACACCACGTTGCAACGCCCAATCGCTTGTTTGGCAATCGGTTCAGCGGCAATGATGCCGTGTTTGGCGCACAGAGCGGCCGTTGCATTCACGTCCGACGTGGCTTCGATGGATTTCTTATAATCCGCAAGGAAGGTGTTGATCACTTCGGCATTTTGCTCCACAAAACTCTTCTTCGCGATCACGCAACCCATCATCATTTTGTTGTTGGGTTCCACTTTGTTCCACTCTTCGTCCATGCTGAGTGCCACGCGCAGAGCGGTGTTTTTTGTCATCACCGTGGTGGCGGCCGGTTCGGGAACCATCGCCACACTCGCTTCGTTCTTTGCCAGCTTTTGAATCAACTCGGTGTTTTCCGTGAGGAATTCGATGGTCACGTCTTTGTCGGGATCAATGCCGTTTTTGGCAAGCACATGACGCAACACATATTCGGGGTTGGCACCTTCGCCCGTGGAATAGATGGTTTTGCCGCGCAGATCGTTCACCGACTGAATGGTGTTGCCGTTTTCCAGCATATACAAGACGCCTGCCGTGTTGATGGCGAGCATTTGCACGTCGCCGTTCAACTTATTATACAGTGTGGCCGCAAGGTTGGTGGGGACAGAGGCAATCTGCACTTCACCGCTGGAGAATTTGCCCACCACTTCATCGGGGGAGGTGGCGATGGTGAAGGAATAGTTAATCGTTTCGGACGAAGCGGCGGTTTCCATCAAATTGGCAAGTCCCACGCCGGTGGGGCCTTGAATGCCGGCAATTGCCAAAGCCGTCTTGCCTTTTTCAGGTGTTTCTTCTTTTTTAGCGCAGCCGAACGAGGTGAGCGCCAAAGCCAACACAAGCGTGATAGCAAGCAAAGTTTTTAATGTACGTTTCATAATGCATGCTCCTTTACAAGGGTGATAATATATAGATCGACTTACCGTCACGGCGGATATGTCCGTGGGTGGTAAGGGTATCTAATGCGCGGTACAGACTGGTACGTCCCATATCCAACATTTTGGACAGTTCGCTCATGCTGTGGGGGAGTGTCACCAATCCGTTTTCATCGGTGTGCTGACACAGATATGTGAGCACACGGTGTTCGGCATCGCCTGCGGTGAAGGAGGCGATACGCCGATTCAAAAAACGGATGCGATCGGAAAGAAACCCAATGTAATTTTCGGCAATGCGGAAATCCCGTTTCATCCATCGGCGAAGCAACGCTTCATCAAAAAAGCGAATTTCACAAGCGGTGGCGGCATGGATTTCGGTGACATATTGTTCTTCTTCGCCATACAAAGCGGCGGCACCAAACACCGCACCGACACCCAAACGGTTGAGCACGGCGGCATCGCGCAGAATCAGCACTTCACCGCGGACCACCACCCCAATCGCTTTGCAAAAATGGGCGGCGGAATAAATGACCGCTCCTTTTTCGAACGATTCGGGCGGCGGTGCTTCGCACAATAGCGTGTCGCGCTCCGCTTCGCTCAACCCCCGAAACAGAAATACGTCCCAAGGAAAGGATTTCATCCGTTCACCTCCAAAAGTGTCCCAAACGGAACACTTTTCTTGTAGTTATCGTACCATAGATTACGAAAAAATGCAATGCTTATTTGCCAAAACGCCCAAAGTCCTCTTATTTGTTAAAAAATGCACGAAAAGGCAAGAGGGATTTAGGTGGTTTTGACGATTGTAATTGTGGCGAAATTTTCCTATAATTTAACTGGTGATTTTTGCAATTCAAGAATTTTTTGTACATATAGTATTTAGGAGGCATATATGGAACAACGCAAACTGCGTATCGCGTGTTACGACCGTATGCGCGTGCTGGCAATCATCGGCATTGTGATTTCCGGCATTTCGGATATACTGGTGTTTCAGAATGCAGCAGGCGGACAGGCTCTCACCTTCACTTGGCATCTGTCCAATTTGCTGTCGTCTTTGACCAAACCGGCCATTCCGCTGTTGTTGATGGCAGAAGGGGCTCTGTTGCTTGACAAATCGGAATCCGCCTCGCTCAAAGAAGTCGCACGGCACCGCGTGTTGCCGATGTTCACGATTTTGGCGGTGTGGTCGTTCATCTATTTGGTGGTTCGTTTTCTGTGGCAAGGATTGGTGAACGAAAACGTCGTTCCGCTGGAAGCAATCTCATCCATCGTGAGCGTTCCCGTTTCGTCGCATCTGTGGCTTTTGTATTTGCTGATGGCGATTTATCTCTTATTGCCGTTTTTGCGCATTTTGGTGGAGCACGCACCGCGTGCGTTGTTGCATTTCGCGGTGATCCTGTGGCTGTTCTACGGTTCGTTCATTCCGGCGTTGTCTGCACCTAGTGTACTTCCCGGCCTGGCGCTGGGCGGTTACTCCTCAGCCAACGTGCTGGGTGGGTATCTCGGTTTTGTGCTGTTTGGGTGGATGCTGTCCACCACCGAACGTCGGGCAAAACCCTTGCATTTGGTGATCGCGTACGGCGTTGTGGGGCTGTTGACCACCGTCCTTACGGCGTTGTTCACCAAAGGTGCAGGTGCCGCTAACGTGGTGCTGTATCAAGGGTTTATGCCGAATATGGTGCTGATGGCAGGTCTGGCGTTTATGGCGTGCCGTGAATTCAACCGTGAAACGGTGTTTACACCGTGGATCGGGCCGATGGCACAGTTCTCGCTCGGTATGTACGTGGTGCACGCACTGTTCACCTTGTTGTTGGAACCGCTTATCTACATCATTCCCGGTATCATTTCGTTGATTTTTGCGCCGGTGATCGTGTGGCTTTTGTCGTTGATCACCGTGGCATTTATGCGCCGTTCCCGTTTGGTGCGCCGCGTGTTTTTGGGTGACTATTAAGTCCAATGTAAGGAGAGACAATATGAAAAAGGCGTTTGCGCTTTTGCTGTGTACGTTGCTTGTGTTTGTCGGTGTGCTTTCGGTTGCGGCCGAAACCACGACGGGGGCGGTTTCCACCACGATACCTGTTGAGGAGACGGAAGAAACCTACACCGAGATATATGAAGTGATCAGTAACGAACGGTCGCCGTATCCGCGCGGATCGGCATTGGCGATGCTGTTGCTCGGCGGTTTGTTGGTGGTGCTTGCCATTGCCTTGTTGTGTATTTTCTTGTTTGCCTTTCCGCGGTGGGGATTGGTGAAAAACGTCTCTCAAAAGAAAAAGGCGATTGCAACCGAAATGGCGGAAGAATTGCCTGCACCGACAGAGGAAACTCCAGAAGAGCAACCCGAGGAATCCCCGATTGCGACGGAAGCCGTGGAGGAAACCCGTTCGGAGAAAGAGGCACTGATTGCCGAATTGTTGGAGGACGTGTCGCCCGAAGAGCCGACGGAACAGACGGAGAGCGCCGCCGTTAAACTGGAAGATTTGTTTTAAGAAATTTAATGGGGACTGCCGTGCGGCAGTTCCCGTTTTTTAAAAAGGAAGAAGCCTATGACCTTTCAAGAAGCGATGCAATATATGGATTCGTTGCGTGACAGCGGTATTCGCTTGGGGTTGGATCGTTTGCGCCACGCGTTGGCGTTGGCAGGTGATCCGCAACACCGCTTGCGCGTGATTCACGTGGCAGGAACAAACGGAAAAGGATCCACCGCCCGTATGATCCAATGCATTCTCACCGCCGCCGGATGGCGCGTGGGGGTGTTTTCCTCGCCGGCGGTAACGGGGGTGTGCGACACCGTCACCTTGGACGGCGCGGGACTCGCGGAAAATCGCTTTGCCGCCTTGGTTGCACAGTGGAAAACCATCCAAGAGGGTTTGGATGAAGCGGCACGGTTGACCGAATTTGAGTTGCTCACGGCGGTCGCTTTTACCTGCTTTGCCGAAGAGCGCGTGGACGTGTGTGTGTTGGAGTGCGGAATGGGCGGTCGCTGTGATGCGACCAACGTGTGTCCGCCGCCGTTGGCGGCGGTGTTTACCCCCATTGATCTGGATCACACTGCCTTTTTAGGAGAAACAATTGAAGAAATCGCAAGGCAAAAAAGTGGGATTATCAAGCCGCCGTGCGCGGTAATTACCACGCCGTCACAATCCCCCGATGCTTTGGCGGTGCTGTTTGAAGAAGCGGCCGCCCACGGGTTGACGGTGCGGCAAGCCAATCGCCGTGCCGCCACTCCATTGCCTGCACCGATCGGTGCGGTGCGTTTTGCGTTTGACAATGTGGAATACACCTTGCCGCTGGACGGTGAATTCCAGGTGGACAATGCGCTCACGGCATTGGAAACGGTGCGCGCTCTGGCCCCTTGCGGTTTGGCAGCAGATGCCGGTGCGTGCCGTCTTGGTTTGGCAAATGCAACCTTGCCGTGCCGTGAAGAAGTGGTGTGCCGCACGCCGCTGATTGTGGTGGACGGCGCACACAATCCCCACGGCATGGATGGGGTGGCGGCACTGCTGCAACGGATGAAAGAGGAAGGGGACGTAATCCTGCTCTTTGGTATGTTGCGTGACAAAGATACCGCTGCGTGTGTGGCAAAGGTGGCGCCGCACGTGGCAAAGGTGGTGTGTTGCACGCCGCCCAACGCGCGCGCATTGCCTGCCGCGGAGTTGGCAGAACAGTTTGTCAATGCAGGTGTAGGGGAGGTATATGCAAAGGACGACCCCTCGGATGCGTGGGAACACGCACGTCGCCTTGCTGCCGATACACCGCTGTTTGTGGGTGGTTCATTTTACACCGCATCGGCTGTTCGTCCGTTTGCGTGCGCCTTTGCCGCAAGTCAACAAAATAACGTATAGTGCGACAGCACACTTCGTGTGAATTTTCGCAGACAAGCCTCTATTCTTATGAATAGAGGCTTTTTATTATTCGGAAAGGACGGAACACAATGGCAGTAGAACTGGAATGCCGTGAACGTGAACTGGTGGCGCGGCTGTCGGGTGAGATCGATCACCACACGGCGGCACCGTTACGGGAACGGATCGATGCAGCGGTGGAACAACGTAACCCCAAACGACTGCGCATGGATTTTGCAGGTGTGAGTTTTATGGACAGTTCTGGGATCGGGTTGATCATGGGACGCTACCGACAAATGCGCATGATCAACGGTGATTTGCGCGTGTGCGGCGCAAGTGCGCGTGTGCGGCAAATGATGCGTATGGCAGGATTGGACAAGCTGGATATTTGGGAAAAGGAGGAACAGACACATGCGTGTAAAAGCAGAAAATGAGATTAAACTGACGTTGCCTGCCTTGTCGGCAAACGAGAGCTTGGCACGGTCGGTGATTGCGGCGTTCGTGGCACAACTGGATCCGCGCGTGGACGAGTTGGTGGATATTCGCACCGCCGTTTCGGAGGCGGTGACCAACTGTATTGTGCATGCCTATAAAGGCGGTGTGGGCGAGATCGTTCTCACGGCACGGTTGTACCGTAACGGACGGGTGGTGATTCGCATTCAAGACCGCGGTTGCGGCATCGTGGACGTGGAAAAGGCACGTGAGCCGCTGTTCACAACGGGTGGTGAGGAACGGTCGGGGTTGGGCTTTTCGGTGATGGAAAGTCTGTGTGACAAGGTGTCGGTCCGTTCCGTAAACGGGCGCGGCACGGTGGTTACACTGGAAAAGTACATACACAAGGAGGAAGAGGCGACGGCGTCGTGACACAGCGCAATACGATCGTTTGTGAAAACATGGGGTTGGTGCACGCCTGTGCACGCCGTTTCATGGGGCGCGGTGTGGAATACGACGATTTGGTGCAAGCCGGTTGCGTGGGATTAGTGAAAGCGGTGGACGGGTTTGATGCTTCGCGCGGATTGCGGTTGTCCACCTATGCCGTACCGGTGATTATGGGCGAGATACGCCGTCTGTTTCGCGACGGAGGCGCGGTGAAGGTGGGGCGCACGCTGAAAGAGCTTTCCCTGCGTGCCGCCCGTGAGCACGAGCGGTTTGCAGGGGAGGAGGGGCGAGAACCCTCGGTCAGCGAATTGGCCGAAAGGCTTGGTGTCGATACCGCCACCGCCGCCGAAGCGCTCGGTGCCTCGTTGCCGCCGTTATCCTTGACCCGTTGGGACGATGGGGAGGACAGCGATCAGATCGACCTACCCGTTCCACCACCCGAGGAAAGCATCACCGACCGTTTGGCGTTACGGCAGGTGCTT
>JAZNTC010000213.1:0-2067 GCA_045591605.1 Acutalibacteraceae bacterium
CCTGCCAGCACATCGCCGCTGCCGCCCGTGGCCATACCGGGATTTCCCGTTTGGTTGATGAGCAGGGCGCGGTGAGGGGAGGCCACAATGGTTTCGTGCCCTTTGAGCACCAAGGTTACGCCGTATTCCTCTGCAAAGGCGCGTGCCACCGCGGCGCGGTGTGTTTGCACCTCTTCCACCGTGGTGCCCACAAGCCGTGCCATTTCGGCAGGGTGCGGTGTTAACACCAACGGTCGTTGGATCGTTTTCAATCTATGTATATGCAGAGAAACCGTATTTATACCGTCCGCATCCAAAACAAGGGGGGAATCCCCGTGTGAAAGCACGTCCCACACCAAATCCTGCACGGCAGGGGATTGCCCCAATCCGCACCCCAGCACCACGGCATTCGCCTTCTTTTGGCGAACGCGCACCGCCAGTTGCGCGGTGGCATCGACGCCTTCAAGCGGCAGGAACACCGCTTCGGGCAGGGGGGCGGACACGATGGGATAGATACTGCGCGGCAGGGCAACGGTGAGAAGCCCCACGCCGCACCGCAATGCCGCTTCGGCGCACAACCGCGCCGCACCGGCCATGCCGTCACTTCCCGTGACACACAGCAGATGCCCGTATGTTCCCTTGTGAGAATCTGCTTTGCGGGGCGGAAAATGCGCTTTCACCATATCGTGGGTGATCGCCATCTGCCCGTGGCTGTGACGGTCGATCAATTCGTTATCAATGCCGATTGCCGCCACTTCCACCTGCCCGTAATAGGGGGCGGCCGCCGCCGCGATAAGCGCCGGTTTTAAGGCGGAGAAGGTGACGGTTAGGGTGGCGCGCAAGGTGTCGGGGTCGGCTTCGCCCGTGTCGGCGGCAAGTCCGCTCGGAATATCCACCGCGATCACGGGAACAGCGGCTTCGCGCACCAGACGGAACAGATGCCGCATATAATCGGGCAACGCACCATGAAATCCGATGCCGAACACCGCATCCACGATCATGCCTGCCGAACGCACCGCTTCGGCCGCCAAAAACGGTTCGGTTTCCAGGTTGCGCAGGGTCACCACACTGCCGTTCAACCGCGCCAGCGTTTCTTTGGACTGGGGGGTGGTGGGCGCACCGCTCATCAGCACGGCGGTGACCAGCGCCCCTTCCTCTGCCAGTTTGCGCGCAATGACAAAGCCATCGCCGCCATTGTTGCCGTTGCCGCACAGCACCGCCACACGACGCCCTTCCATGGCATAGGTGGAGCGGATGATGCGCGCGGCGGCACTGCCGGCATTTTCCATTAAACGCAGATAGGAAAGACCGCCTTCCACGGCGGCTTGTTCCAGTTTACGCATGCTTTGAACGGATAAGACCGTCATGGCAAGACACCTCCCGTTTACTCTTCGGTGGGCAATTCGTGTGTTTGCAATACCTCACGGCGCAACAAGGGGGACAGCCCATCCACCAACGCGCGCAACACACGGGCATTGGGTTCGAACAACACGACGGTGTGTCCGTTCTTTTTGCTGTGATAGGTGAAGGTCCACAGACCGTCCGTCGCGCCCGACGTGCACCGCACCACGCGGTTGTATTTCGCAAGGTCCTCCCCTTTGTATGGGGCGAGCGATTCGATCTTGTCGCCGCGCACCGACACCAAGCGCAAACGGCGGCGCTTGCCGCGGATGCGGTCGATGTCGATATCCCCGTTGGTGACACAATATTCGTATTCGGTGATGAGCATGGAGGCGCACCAATGCCAGCCGTAGCCGACACCCACCACCACAAAGGCAACCAGCATGCCCAGATAGCCTGCAAACATCACCGCCAGCGTGAGCAATAACAGCGCCGCGACCGTCAGCCCGAACATCGAAAAGAAATACCGTCCGCCGCGCCGTTCTTTAATCAGTTGTTCCACAAACGAATCCATACGAATTCCATTCCTTTCGGTAATCTTAGGTTAAGCAGAGGAGACGCATCCGAACACGCCTAAAACGGCATAATTTCGATGCTTTTCGGCTTGTTGTCGGTGGCAGGCGACAGCCTTGCCACCTTCGCCGCACCGAAAATCACACGAAATTCCACTCGTTTTAGGTCGAAGAA
>JAZNTC010000214.1:0-13565 GCA_045591605.1 Acutalibacteraceae bacterium
TGTCCAGTCGATTCTTGAAGAAACGATGAAGGTGTTGGGGCAAGCTGCAAGAGTGCTGCCGTTATAGGAAACATTGGGGATGCCTGCTGTTTCGCAAGCTGTGGGAGCGCCCATTGAGTCAGCGTGCTGGCTGATAAGTACGCAGCCGCCGTTGATAAGAGCCTGAGCTGCTTCCTTTTCAAGCTGCTCGTCGTACCAGCTGCCGGTGAACTTAACGTCCATAGTTACGCTGGGACAAACGCTCTTGGCGCCGAGGTAGAAAGAGGTGTAACCGGAGATCACTTCCGCGAAGGTGAACGCGCCAACGTAGCCCATTTTCGCGTCTTCAGCAGCGAACTTGCCGGCTGCGATCATCTCGTTCAACTTCATACCGGCAACCACACCGGCGAGGTAACGGCCCTGATAGATAGCCGCAAACGCGTTGTGGAAGTTCTTCAGACCGGCGGTGTGAGCCTGCGTACCGGTGGCGTGGCAGAATTCCACATCGGGATATTTCTTCGCCGCGTCGATCAAGAAGGATTCGTGACCGAAGCTGTCCGCGAAGATGATGTCGCAACCGTCGGACTCGATGAGTTCCACAGCCGCGTCATACGCTTCTTTCGATTCGGGGATCTGGGTTTTCTGCACCATCGTGACACCCATCTTCTCGCACGCCGCTTTCGCCGCGTCGATGAAGTTCTTGTCATAGGTGGAGTTTTCGTCGTGCAAGAAGATGAAACCGACTTTCAGCTTTTCGCCGTCGTCCGCCTTCTTGCCGCCGCAGGCCGTCATGGACAAGAGCATCACAACAGCCAGCAACAAACAGAGCAGTTTTTTCATGTGTTTTCCCTCCAAAAAATATTTATGTAAATTAAATTTACATACACCCTCATTGTGCACGGAAGGTGAGCGACGTATCGCTCATGCTTTCCACAATGGCGAGCGATTCCACACGCATCCCCGTCGCGCGCAACGCATCGCCACCCTGCTGGAACCCCTTTTCGATCGCCACGGCGGCACCCACGGTTTGGGCACCGGCCTGCGCGACCAACTCAGCAAGACCGCACAACGCCTTGCCGTTCGCCAGAAAATCATCCACCAACAACACACGGTCGGTGGGGGAGATGTATTCACGAGATACCATGATCTCGTAATCGGTGTTGTGTGTGTAGGAGTGGACGGTGGTGGTCAGCACATCGCCCGACACGTTGCCGGTCTTGTGCTTTTTCGCAAACACGGCAGGTGTCCCAAGCGCGGCGGCGGCCGCCACGGCAATGGCAATGCCCGATGCTTCAATCGTGAGCACCTTCGTGACGCCGCTGTCGCCGAACAAGCGCGCAATCTCTTGGCCCATCTCCATCAAAAATGCCACGTCCAACTGCTGGTTGAGGAACGAACCGACCTTCAAAATGTGGCCGGGCAACACGGTGCCTTCTTGCAAGATTTTCTCTTCCAATGCCTTCATGGCCGTTCACGCTCCCCCCAAAAAACACTGCGAAATTTTACACCAATATCCTATCACAAGCGCAGACAAATGTCAACAAAATGCGAGTGGATTTTTGCTGTTTTTCTCGCGCGATATCATATAAACATACAATTGTATAATAGGAAAGAGGACAGACGGCACGCCTGTCCTCTTGCTTGTTAACCTGTGATGCAATCCGCCACGTAAATGCCCATGGCACCCGATTGCGACAAACCGCGGCAGATACCGCTGCCGTCACCGATGATGTACACGTTATCCACCAATTCGAAACGGTCGTTCTTGAACACGGGGCGAATGGAGTAATATTTGCTCTCGCATCCGTACAGCAACGTGTCGTCGTTTGCCGTGCCGGGCGCCACGCGATCCAACGCATAGATGGTTTCGATAATGTTGGTGAGAATACGGTGCGGCAACACCAGCGAAATGTCGCCTGCTGTGGCACGCAGGGTGGGGGAAACGGTGTTTTGCGCCAAACGGTGCTCGTTGGTGCGACGTCCGCGGATCAAGTCGCCGAAGCGTTGTACCAGCACGTTGCCGTTGCCGATCATGTTCGCAAGGCGCGAAATGTTTTCGGCATATTCCGTGGGCTGGTTAAAGGGTTCGGTGAAACGGATACTGGAAAGAATGGCAAAGTTGCAGTTGTCTGTCTTCTTTTCCGCTTCGGCATAGGAATGCCCGTTAGCGGTGATGATGCCGTGGTTGTTTTCCGCCGACACCAAACCGCCCTTATTAAAGCAGAACATACGGCAACGGTCCTCGAAAGTCTTGGTTTTATACAGAATCTTCGGCTCGTAGATCTTGTCCGAAAATTCTTTCCAGATAATATCTTTCATTTCCACACGCACACCGATGTCGATATGGTTGGATTTCATCGGCACTTCAAACGAACGGCAGAAGTTCGCCACAAAGTTTGCACCGCCACGTCCCGTGGCGATGATAATGGCGGCGGCTTCCAGCATTTCGCCGTTTTCAAAGTGCAAACGGTATCCGTGCTCGCCCTTTTCCACGTGAGAGCAGTCATGGAAAGTGAACAGATCGGTGCCGCTTTCGGCAATGGCACGGATCAGATTCTGCATGGTCACGTAGTTGTGGTCGGTACCGAGGTGTTTCACGTTCATATCCAGCAAAAGCAGGTTGTTTTGCAAACATTTCAGTTTCAGTTCCTCATTAGAACGGTACACCTTCGGAATGCCGGATGTGCAGTATTCGTTCAGGATCTTGTCCACCTCATCGATATATCGCGTGGCTTTGGCATCCCCCAGTTCTTCCCCCAACGTGCCGCCGTAGGCGGTGCCAAGGTTGAACTTGCCGTCCGAAAACGCACCGGCCCCGGCAAAACCGCTGGTGATACTGCAGGTCTTGCAGTGCACGCAGGTTTTTTTCCCGCTGGCAGGGCAATGCCGCTTTTCCAGTGTGTTGCCGCGTTCGGTGATCGCAATTTTCAGGTGAGGTTCGTTTTGGCGCAGACGGTAGGCCGCCATCAAACCGCCGATACCGCCGCCGATAATGACGACATCATACAACATGATGAAACACTCCTTTGATTCAGCTACGCAATACAGCACCATTATACACGCTTCTTCTGCATTTGTCAAAGACTATGTGTCCAAAAATGAAAATGCAAGATTTCGAAAATGTCTTGCATTTTTTATGGTTTCGCGGTACAATAAGCAGAGTTAGGGAGGGATCTTCGTGGAGGACAATCTCATTTTATGTATGGAACGGCATCATGCCCGTTTTTCCAAAGGACAGCGGCGCATTGCCGCCTATATTCGTGACCACTACGAAACGGCGGCGTTTATGACGGCGTTTCGTCTGGGGGAAACGGTGGGTGTGAGTGAATCCACCGTGGTGCGCTTTGCCACGCAACTGGGTTTCGACGGTTATCCCGCGTTGCAACGCGCCATGCAAAAACTGACGCGCAGTCGCTTGACGTCGGTGCAACGAGTGGACGTGGCACGCGAACACATGAGCGATGACGACGTGGCGCAGACGGTGATGTCCTGCGACATTCAAAACATTCGTAAGACATTGAGTGAACTGTCCGAAAAGCAGTTCCACGAAACGGTGGAAGCAGTCGTGGCGGCGCGCCGCGTGTACATTTTCGGTGCAGGCAGTTGCCAAGCGTTGGCAGGGTTTCTTGCCTATTATCTCAACTTTCTCATCCCCGATGTGAAATTGATTTCCCCCGGCGGTGAGGCGGAGATTTTGGAACAGATCATTCACATTGATGAACAAGACGTGATGATCGGCATCAGTTTTCCGCGCTACTCCTCCCGTGCGGCGAAAACCTTGCATTTTGCCAAAACACGGGGTGCACGCGTGGTGGCGATCACCGACAGCGCGGTGTCGCCCATTGCCCAACTGGCGGATGATTGCTTGCTGGCACACAGCGATATGGCCACCATTGTGGATTCACTGGTGGCACCCATGAGTATCATCAATGCGCTGCTCGCGGCGGTGTCGCTGAAACGCCGCGATGAAAACCGCGCGGTGCTTTCGCAATTGGAAGACGTGTGGGAGACTTATAAAGTGTATCAACCGTTCCGCGACGAGCCGACGGACGGAGATGTGTCATGAAGGTTCTTGTGATCGGTGGCGGTGCCGCCGGGTTGATGGCGGCCGGCTTTGCCGCACAGAACGGACACAGCGTCACGTTGGTGGAACGCAACTCGCGCCCGGCGCGCAAGGTGATGATCACCGGCAAAGGGCGGTGCAATCTCACCAACGCTTGCACGGTGGAGGAATGTGTGGCAAGCACGCTTCGTAATGGCAAGTTCCTTTACAGCGCGTTCGCCGCCTTCCCTCCGCAAGAGGTGATGGCGCTGGTGGAATCCATGGGCGTTCCGTTGAAAATCGAGCGTGGAAACCGCGTTTTTCCCGTTTCGGATAAAGCGGTGGACGTGGTGGATGCGTTGAATGCGTTTGCTGACAAGGGAAATCCCTTGCGTATCCAAGGGCGTGTGACGTCCCTCCTTTTGGAAGGAGGCGTGTGTTTTGGCGCGCAATTGGAGGACGGCAGAGAGTTGCAAGCGGATGCGGTGATCGTGTGTACCGGCGGTGTGTCCTATCCGCAGACGGGGTCAACGGGTGACGGATACCGTTTGGCGATGCAAGCAGGGCATACGGTGGTGCCGCCGCGCCCCTCACTTTCGGCGCTCTGCTGTGCCGAAGCGGATTGCGGCGACATGCAGGGATTGGCACTGAAAAATGCCGGATTGACGGTGGAGGACACCGTGAAAGGCAAAACGCTGTACCGCGATTTTGGGGAAATGCTGTTCACGCATTTCGGCATATCCGGTCCCACGGTGCTCAGCGCATCGGCACACATGACGGATATGGCGCCGGGGCGATACCGCCTGCATATTGATTTGAAGCCGGCGCTTTCGGCGGAACAGTTGGATGCCCGTTTGGTGCGTGAACTGGCGGCCGAGCAAAATCGCGCGCTGGGCAATATGTTGCCGGCATTGTTGCCGCGCAGTATGGTGGTGCCGGCGGCATCGCGTGCCGGGTTAGACCCTGCGCGCAAGTGTCACACCGTCAGTCGTGAGGAACGGCACCGTCTGTGCACGGTATTAAAGGATTGGACCGTCACCGTGACGGAATTTCGCCCCGTGTCGGAAGCCATTGTTACGGCAGGCGGTGTGTCGGTGAAAGAAGTGAACGCCAAGACTATGGCGTCCAAATTGGTGAAGGGCTTGTATTTTGCCGGTGAGGTATTGGATGTGGATGCCTATACCGGTGGATTTAACTTACAAATTGCGTTTGCCACCGGTGCGGCGGCAGGACGCGGAATCGAAGAACAAGAAAAATGAAGGATAGGGTGAGTTTGTTATGAAATCTATTGCCATTGCGATTGACGGTCCTGCCGGTGCAGGAAAATCCACCATTGCCCGTGCATTGGCGAAAAAGATGGGATATATTTATGTGGATACGGGTGCTTTGTATCGCGCCGTCGGTTACGCGGTGTCTGCACGCGGTGAAG
The DNA here is from genome assembly GCA_045591605.1 of Acutalibacteraceae bacterium. Lineage (GTDB taxonomy): Bacteria > Bacillota > Clostridia > Oscillospirales > Acutalibacteraceae > SIG588. The sequence continues at coordinate 5,451 of JAZNTC010000214.1, forward strand.
ATTGGCGCGATGAGGCCGCGGTGGTGGCTTCGCTTTTGCACATTGAGGTGGCGTTGCGCCACGTGGACGGACAACAGCGCGTGTTTGTGAATGGGGAAGATGTGAGTGACCGTATTCGCACCCCCGAAATGTCCATGGCGGCATCGGCCGTGTCGGCATTGCCGCCCGTGCGCGAGTTCTTGTTCCATCTGCAACAGGATATTGCGGCGAAAAACAATGTCATTATGGACGGTCGTGACATCGGCACGGTGGTGTTGCCGAACGCGGACGTGAAGATCTTTTTGTCTGCTTCGGCCGAAGCGCGCGCCGAGCGCCGCCGTTTGGAACTGCTGGAAAAAGGGCAGGATATCCCCTTCGACGAAGTGCTTGCCGATATGAAAAAACGTGACTACGACGATTCCCACCGTGCGATCGCCCCTTTACGTCAGGCGGAGGATGCGGTGGCGGTGGATACCACCGCACTCACGTTGGAAGAATCCATTGCATACATGGCCGAGGTTATTGAAACCAAACTGAAGGAGAAACGTGCATGATCGATCGCATCGTCAAAGCGGTTTTGCGCCCGTTCGTTTTGCTCACGCACCCTTGCACCATGGTGGGGAAAGAAAAGATCCCGACCGGCGGCAAAGTGATTCTCGTGTGCAATCACCTTTCCAACTGGGATCCCATATTGCTGTTGTTGGCACAACCGCACCGCATCGCCTTTATGGCAAAAGCGGAACTGTTCCGCTTTAAACCGTTGGGGTGGTTTTTGCGCCGTTTTTTTGGCGTGTTTCCCGTTGAACGGGGCAAAGGGGATTCCAAAGCGCTGGATGCCGGTGAACTGGCGATTCAAAACGGAGACATAATGGGCATTTTCCCCGAAGGCACGCGCTCGCGTGACGGCAAACTGATGCGGTTCAAATCGGGTGCCGCGCTGATTGCGGCACGCACGGGCGCTTCGGTGTTGCCCTGCGGTATTGACCGTCGCAGCAAGGTATTTCGCCGTGTGACCATCACGGTGGGGGATCTCATCACCCCCGAAGAATTGCATTTGGATGGGGAAAAGCCCGAACTGCGCTATGCCACTCGTCTGATGCACGAGCGTGTGCGTGAACTGTCGGGACAGGAGGATGCCGAATGACCACCCTGCGTTTAGCTGAAAGTGCCGGATTTTGTTTCGGCGTGGATAAAGCGGTCAGCACGGTCTATCGCTTGTTGGAGGAAGGGAAACGTGTGTGCACGTTGGGTCCCATCATCCACAATCCGCAGGTGGTGGACGATTTGGCGGCACGCGGTGTGACCATTGTGGATTCACCTGCCGATGTGCCGACTGATGCGGTGCTGGTCATCCGTTCCCACGGGGTGGCAGCCGAGGTGTACGACGATGTGCGTGCGCGCGCGCTCACCGTGTGCGATGCCACCTGCCCCTTTGTGGCAAAGATTCACCGCATCGTACGGGAGGAATCCCGTGCAGGACGCACAGTGTTGATTGCCGGCAATGCAACACATCCCGAGGTGGTTGGTATCCGCGGACACTGTGAAGGCCCCTCGTTGGTGTTTTCCACCCCCGAAGAGCTGGAAGAGCTGTTGTCAAAATCGACAATAGTTTTTGGAGAACCCGTGTCGATTGTGGCGCAAACCACATTTCACCAAGAAATTTGGAAAAAATGTGTAAAGATTTTAAAAAAGTACTGTACAAATGCTTCGGTTTTTGATACAATATGTTCCGCTACCGCAAAACGACAACAAGAAGCGGCAGCTTTATCACGCGAATGTGATAAAATGGTTATAGTCGGCGGACGGCAGAGTTCCAATACAGCCAAGCTGCGGGATGTCTGCGCGGAAAACGCACCCACCATACTGGTCGAAACAGCGGACGAGCTGTCACGCGAACAGTTTTTGGGTGTGCGATCCGTGGGAATTACCGCAGGGGCATCTACCCCCGCCGATATTATAAAGGAGGTACTTTCAACCATGTCCGAAATTGTCAACAACGAAGAACTGCAGGCGCAGGAGACCACCGCGGTCAAATCTCCCGATGAGATGACCTTCGAAGAGCTGATGGAATCGTCTCTCGAGAGCATGAACAGCAACGACCGTGTGCGCGGTATTGTGGTGTCCATTGCGCCCAACGAAGTCCAGGTCGAGGTCGTCGGCCGCAAGCAGACCGGTTATGTCCCCGCCGATGAATTGAGCGCGGATCCCAACGCGAATCCGTCCGACATCGTGAAGATCGGTGACGAGCTGGAATTGCTCATTATGCGTACCAACGATCAGGAAGGCACCATTATGCTTTCCAAGAAGCGCATCGATGCGCAGAAAGGCTGGGACACGGTTGTTGCTGCCTCCGAAAGCGGTGAAGTTCTCGATGGCGTTGTGACCGATGTGATCAAAGGCGGCGTGTTGGCTGTGACCAACGGCGTGCGCGTGTTCATCCCGGCTTCGCAGGCGTCTGCATCCCGTATGGAAGATCTCACTCCTCTGCTCAAGCAGGAAGTGAAGTTCCGCATTATTGAAGTCAACCAGGGCCGCCGCCGTGCGGTGGGTTCTGTTCGCTCGGTGGCTCGCGATGCGCGCCGTGAGCAGGAAGCTGCTTTCTGGGCACAGGCGGAAGTCGGCCAGAAGTACACCGGTACCGTCAAGTCCCTCACCTCCTACGGCGCGTTTGTGGATTTGGGCGGCGTGGACGGCATGGTGCACATTTCCGAACTGTCCTGGTCGCGCGTGAAGCATCCGTCGGATGTGGTCAGCGTGGGCGACACGGTGGAAGTGTACATCCGTGATCTCGACACCGAAAAGAAGAAGATCTCGCTCGGCTACCGCAAGGCGGAAGACAATCCGTGGGAAATCTTTAAGAACAACTACCCCGTGGGTTCGGTCGTGACCGCGAAGATCGTGGGTATGACCACCTTCGGTGCGTTCGCACAGATCATCCCCGGCATTGACGGTTTGATCCACATCTCGCAGATTGCGGATCGCCGCATCGAAAAGCCGCAGGATGAATTGAAGAACGGCCAAGAAGTCACCGTGAAGATCACCAACGTGGATTACGATGCAAAGCGCATCAGCCTTTCCATCCGCGCGCTGCTCGAAGAAGCGGCTCCGGCAGAAGACGTTGCGGAAGAAGCGGTCGAGGAAGTTGCAGAAGACGTTGCGGAAGAAGCAACTGAGGGTGCAACCGAAGAATAAGACAACACAAAAAAATCGCTCATCCGAAAGGATGAGCGATTTTTTTATATCCATTGTTCATACGCACCGGCGAGAGGACCGCTGCCAATCAACCGCAATTTGGAGAGAGAGTACATCTCCACCGTGTAGGTGTCGCCGTTCAATTCCAGCAGGAGTTTGTCTTTTTTCACCGTGTACCGCGGATTCGTGATTTTCTCGTAATCCGTTTCGCGGCACCACGTGCCGACTCCCAGTTTGGCAAGCAACACGTCTTTGGCTTTTTCCAGATTCATCTTACTTGCATCGGCATTCGGATCGCCGTTCCATATCCGTAAGGCACGGCAGAACTGGCGATATGCCTTGGCATCCTTGTAATCGTCCGCCGCATCAAAGAGATTGTCTGCTTTGCCGATCTCCCCGTTTTGCAAGGCGACCTGCGCGGCAGCGTACAACCGCCCTTTGGCGGCTTGCATTTGGGCAGGCGCATCTTCCACCGTGCCGGCTTTGAGCAGGTGCCCGATCGCCGTGAGATCGTCGCCGCCTTCCACCGCCAACATGCCCAAACGGTAATAGGACAGGGCGAGATACTGTTCGCTGTCACCATACGGTGCCACCGCGGCAAAGGCTTTGGCGGCGGCGGTGTACTCCGCTTTATCATACAGCGCGACCGCCTTTTTATATTGTATGGAGGGCATCACCACGATGCTGACCACCAACACCGCTGTGAGCAACACCGCGGCCGCGGCAATGCCGATCAGCAAGAACTTGCGCCGCCGCTTGTGATCCGAGTGGGCCAGCGCGGCATCCTTTTGCCGCTCTTCTTCCTTTTCACGCAAGGCGGTTGCCGCTTCGGCGGCCAGGGCATCCGCTTTTGCCTGATATTCTTCTGCCAGCGTGTCGGCATCGCGATACCCGGCAATGCTGCGCATCAGATCCGCTTTGCCTTGCCACGACGTTTGATTCACACCCTGCCGTTTTACTGCCAAGTTGTAGGTGGCTTCACGGTTGCAATCCTCCGCGGCGGCTTGGCATTGTGCCGCCTGTGCCGTGGCATCTTTATATTCGCCGACGCTCAAAAACAGTTTGGAGGCGGTTTCGAAATCGCCGAAAGAGGCGGCGCGCGCTTTTAATGCCGTCGCTTGTTCATAGGTACAAGCAGGGCATTTTCCCTTTGCGGAATCATAGGAACATCCGCACGTTTCACACGTGGTCAACGCCATACACCTCACTCCTTTTGTTTCAGTATACGGATTTTTTATTCGCTTGTCAAGTGGACAAAGACCAGTTCGGTCGGGTTGGCAAGACGGGGGATGGGGGCGGTGTTGGAAAGCCCGCGCGATACGATCAACCGCCCGTCATACATGCCGCTCGTGTAGGTGGGGAAGAACCCTTGTCCCGGTGCAAACACACCCCGTTTTCCCAGCCGCCACTGTCCGCCGTGCGCGTGACCGGACAGGGTGAGATCAATGGGCAGATCGCGGATATAGGTTGGATAATATTCGGGATGATGGCTAAGCAGCAATTTGAACCCGTCCATCGCCGCAAACCGTGCAAGAAACTCCGTGTCGGGTGTGGGGGTGGCGGCAAGGTTTCCCTGCCGTTTGTGTCCGCGAAACCCCGAACACAATCCGCCTACTGTCAAACCGCACAGGGCGGTGGCTTCATCTTGCAACAGCGTGACACCCGTTTGGCGCACCGCTTCGTCGTCCTCGGCGGTGGTACGTTCATGGTTGCCATAGGCATACACCGTGGGGGCAAGCGTCGCACAGGCACGCAAAAAGGGGAGTGCATCGGGCGCTTCGTCCAGATAATCAAACAGATCCCCTGTGATGGCAATAAGATCGGGGGTGGCCTTTTGCAAAGCGGCAAGCACCCGTTTATACGGCTTTTCGTGCAGATCGGATACCTGCGCCACCGTAAGCGCGGCCGCAATGTTGGCCGGTACGGTGTAGTGGGACAGTTGCACGGCGGATGCCTCCTTTGACTATTGATACAGTAAACTATACATTAGTATACCCCTCTTTGTCAATTCATAGTTTACTTTTTTGGCGCAATGTGGTATAGTAAGGTGACGCGAGGTGTTTTTATGAGTTTGGTGTTTGAGCAGGTGTTCGTGCTGTTTTTGTTCACCGCCGTCGGCTGGGTGCTGACACGGTGCGGCGTGGTGAAAAGCGAACACGGCACGTTGCTTTCAAAATTGCTTGTGTTTGTATTTTTGCCGTGCAACGTGTTCAAAACGTTTGCCTCCCGTTTCACGGTGTCATATCTGCGTGCCTACGGTGTGCCGATGCTCATTTCCTGCGTCGTGCTGGTCGTGGTCGCGCTGGCGGCGCATGTCGGCGGTCGCCTGCTCTCGCGCGAGCGGTATGAAGGGCAGGTATACGAATACTCCATGGTGGTACCCAACGCAGGGTATATGGGGTACGCCTTGGCGGAAAGTTTGCTCGGTGCGACGGCGTTGCTCAACATGATGATGTTTAATCTGCCCGTATCGGTGTACACCTACACCATCGGGTTTTGCATGCTCACCAAACGCAAACTCACCCTTCGCAAACTGTGCAATCCCGTGATCATCGCCATGGTGCTGGGAGCGGTGGCAGGACTTTTGTCTCTGTCTGTGCCCTCCGTGCTTGTCGGTGCGATGGAAACCGCATCGGGATGTATGGGTCCCTCGGCGATGCTGCTCACGGGCATAGTGATTGCGGAGTTTCGCTTTGTTGAACTGCTCAAAAATCCGCGCACCTATCTCGTGACGGCGGTGCGCCTGTTTGTGTTGCCGCTGGCGGTGGGTGGTGCGCTGTGGTATCTGGTGTCGCCCTCTGTGGCGCAAACAGCGGTGCTGATCTACGCTATGCCGTGCGGTCTCAACAGCGTGGTGTTCCCCAAATCCATCGAGGAAAATTGCACCTACGGTGCGCAGTTGGCGTTGATTTCCTGCACCTTTGCGTGTGTCAGCATTCCGCTGGTATTCACGTTGTTCGGTATCGGATAAAGAAGTTTTGTCTATTGCCAAATTTCCTCTTGATTTTTACGTTCGTTTGTGTTAGACTAATCTTCACACAAATGAATATGCGGCTGTAGTTCATCGGTAGAATAGAAGCTTCCCAAGCTTCGGAGGTGGGTTCGACTCCCATCAGCCGCTCCAACAACAAAAGCACCCCTTACGGGGTGCTTTTGTTGTTACAGCAGATAATTCGAGAGGATGAACCCCGCATTTCGAAGAAATGCCATGGGTTTGCGTGCAGGGACAAGGATAAGCAGATATGAGAACGCAAACCCGGGGTTCAGACTCCCATCGTCACGGAGCGTGCGAACCCCGCATTTCGAAGAAATGCCATGGGTTTGCGTGCATGGACAAGGATAAGCAGATATGAGAACGCAAACCCGGGGTTCAGACTCCCATCACCCCAACGGGGTCTGTTCTTTCTCAATGTGCGTGGTGATGGTGATGATGGTGTGCGTGGGAATGTGCGTGTTCCGTTGGGTGGCAATGGGGTTCGTGACAACCTTCGTCGGGGGCTTCGGTTTCGATGGTCACGTGGGTGATGTCAAATGCGTGCAAGGCGTGCCGCACCGCTTGTTTGGCCTCGTGCGGTGAGGCGGTGACCACGTGCAGCGTGGCACAGTGGGTGAACCCGTCCATACTCCACACGTGGATATGATGCACGCTTTGCACGTCCTCCAAGTCGTTGAGCGCGTGTTCGATGTCGTGCACCAATACGTTGTCGGGTGCTTTTTCCAAAAACACCGCCAGCGTTTCACGCAAATGCCCGATGGCGTGCACCAAAATAAACACCGCCACACCGAGCGACAACAGCGGATCCAACAGTGTCCATTCGGTGAAACGCATCACGACTGCACCGATCAACACAACCGCCCAACCGAGCACGTCTTCAAGCATGTGCAGGTTGATCGCTTTACGGTTTAAGGAATCCCCCTCGCGCATGAAAAACGCCGCCGCCCCGTTCACCAAAAGCCCCACCACGGCAAAGACGATCATGCCGTCGTAGTGAATGGGGGTGGGGGAGGCGATGCGCTGAACGGCACTGCTCGCCACCGCGCCGGCACCGCACAGCAAGATGAGGGTAGAGATCAAACTGCCCAGCACGGAATACCGCGCATAGCCATAGGTGTACCGTTCGTTGGGATGGCGGTGACTGGTTTTTTCCAAAAACAGCGAAACGCCGATTCCCACGGCATCCCCCATATCGTGCACGGCATCCGAAGCAATGGCAACACTCCCCGTGAGAATACCGCCGAACAACTCCACCACCGAAAAGACAAAGTTCAAGAAAAAAGCCCACAACATACGTTTTTCGGATTTGATCATAGCCACCTCCGTCACATCCGTACTTTTGTCACGGTATACCCTGCGGCCTTTACGGCAGCGCGCAGCGCTGTTTCATCCGCTTGTCCCGTGACGGTGGCAGTGCCGCTTTCGTGGGAGACCGACAGCACCGTCACCTGCGGCAGCGCTTCCAATGCCTCACGCACATGGGCTTCGCAATGGGCGCACATCATGCCGCGAATGCGCAATGTGATTTCACCTGCGGCGTGTGCGCGCGATGCGCGAAAACGATGTAACCGCAACGCGTTGGAAACCACACAAAAACTGGACAAACTCATCGCCGCCGCCCCGAACATCGGGTTCAATTCCCACCCAAACAGCGGAATAAACACACCTGCCGCGAGCGGAATGCCGATCGTGTTGTATAGGAATGCCCAAAACAGATTTTGATGAATAATACGCAAGGTGGCGCGCCCCAACCGCACGGCGGTGACCACGTCGGTCAGGCGGCTGTTCACCAGTACCACGTCGGCGGCGACCAAGGCAATATCGGTGCCTGCCCCAATGGCGATGCCGTCATCGGCACGGGGGAGGGCAGGGGCATCGTTGCTGCCGTCGCCCACCATGGCCACACGCCCCTCTGCCTGTAAACGGCGTATGGCACTCTCTTTTTCGTC
>JAZNTC010000215.1:0-2535 GCA_045591605.1 Acutalibacteraceae bacterium
CACGGACTGCCCTCTGCGCGTTCTTTGGGAAGAACGATAAGACCTTCGCGGTCGTTAAAAGTAAAGTCGTGTCTTTCGTATCCACGCCATTCGGATACAACCGTGGACGGCGGCATCGGTTTTTACACAGGGTGCACCTTATTTTCGGCATCTGCATGGTTGCCGTCAATGCCGTACTTGGCATTGCGGCGCTTTTCAAAGAATTTTTCCGCCACATTACCGAACTGCGCATAGGTGAGGACATCCTCTTCCTGCTCATACCACTGCGCCATCTTGGCACGCATATCGTCCAACTCGTCCTTCAACAGGTCGGCAGGACGGCAATCGATCGGTTCTTCGTCACCAATGATCTTCTTACGGAACTCCGCATTGATCTGAACCGGCGGCTTACCGTATTCTCCGCGCACCAAACCGCGGAATTCCTTGGTGACCATCTTGTAACGCTCACCCATAATGACGTTGTACACCGCTTGCGTGCCCACAATCTGTGAAGAGGGAGTCACGAGCGGCGGATACCCGGCATCGGCGCGCACACGCGGCACTTCCGCCAACACGTCGTCCAACTTGTCCTCTTTGCCTGCCTGTTTGAGCTGGCTGAGCAGGTTGGACAGCATGCCGCCCGGCACTTGATAAATGAGGGCGTTGACATCCGCCTTCATGATCTTGGAACTGAGCAGACCGCTTTCAAGGTATTTGATACGCAACGGTTCAAAATCCGCCGCCACTTCGTTCAGTTGCACCAGATCCAGACCGGTGTCATACGGCGTGCCCTGCAATGCCGCCACCATCGATTCGGTTGCGGGATGGGACGTGCCGAGTGCCAGCGGCGACAGCGCGGTATCAATCACGTCCGCACCGGCTTCCACCGCCTTCATCAACACCATATCGGCAAGACCGGCCGTGAAGTGGGAGTGCACCTGCACGGGGATCTTAATGGTCTCTTTGAGCGCCTTCACGAGATCATACGTGGCATAGGGAGTGAGCAGACCGGCCATGTCTTTGATACAAATGGAATCTGCACCCGTGTTTTCGAGTTCTTTCGCATACTTCACGAAATAGTCAATGTCGTGCACCGGGCTGACGGTGTAGGACATTGCCACCTGCACGTGCGCGCCTTCTTCGGCGCGTGCCGCCTTGATGGACGTTTCCAAGTTGCGGATGTCGTTGAGTGCATCAAAAATACGGATGATGTCGATGCCGTTTGCCACCGACTTTTGCACAAAATACTTGACCACGTCGTCCGCATAGTGACGGTAGCCCAGCATATTCTGACCGCGGAAGAGCATTTGCAGTTTGGTCTTGGGCATCTCACGACGCAAAAGACGCAAACGTTCCCACGGATCTTCATCCAAAAAACGCAAGCAGGCATCAAACGTCGCGCCGCCCCAGCATTCCAACGAATGGAAACCCACCTCGTCCAGCTTGTGCAGGGCAGGGAGCATTTCCTCGGTGGTCATACGGGTGGCAACCAACGATTGGTGCGCGTCGCGCAGGATGGTATCGGTAATTCCAACCTTAGCCATAATTATCCTCCTCAGTTCAGCGTCACCAACAAAGCGCCGGAATCCACCGAATCGCCCTTACGTACCGCCACGGAGCCGACCACGGCATCACGGGGAGCCATGATTTCGTTTTCCATCTTCATTGCTTCGAGCATCACCAGCACGTCGCCCTTCTTGACCGACTGACCTGCGTTGACACGCACGTCCAGCACGGTGCCGGGCATGGGAGCATTGACCGGTTCGCCGCCTGCCGCCGCAGGAGCAGGAGCCGGAGCTGCCGCAGGAGCCGGAGCTGCTGCCGGAGCCGGAGCCGCCGCAGGGGCAGGAGCTGCTGCCGGAGCGGGAGCCGCCACGGGAGCCGCCGCATCCGCCGCGACTTCTTCCACCACTACATCGTATGCTTTGCCGTTAACCGTCATATGAAACCGTTTCATTGTATCGTCATCCTTTCTTAATTACGCATCAAAGGCGGATATTCGCGTGCTTGCGCGGCAGATGCGTCACACGCTTGCCTGCCAACATTGTCAAGAACGCGATCAGTTTTTCACGCATTTCGGCAGGGACAACCACATCGGTGACCCAACCCTTTTCTGCCGCCGCTGTCACCGCGCATTCGGTCGCGGCATATTCCTTCGCCAGCGCCGCACGCTCGGTTTTCGGGTCGGTCATTGCTTTGAGGCGATCCTGCCACAGCAATTCCACCGCCGTTTCGGGTGCCAACGGCGAAACCGTGGCATCCTCCCACGCGAGTACCGCATCCGCACCGGCGGATTTGCCTGCCAATGCGATATATACCGCACCGTAGGCACGGCCGGTGATGACCGACACCTTAGGCGAGGTGATCTCCGCATATGCCTGCGAAAGTTTGGCCGCCGAAGCGAGCGAGGCGAAACCTGCCGCATCCACAAAGGTGATCACGGGGAGCGAGAAACTGTCGCACAAGCGCACAAACCGTGCCGCCGCGCCGCATTCTGCATCCAACGTATCCGCCGCCAGGGTGACCATACCGCAGGGAAGTCGGATCGTAGCCATG
>JAZNTC010000216.1:0-4607 GCA_045591605.1 Acutalibacteraceae bacterium
CATGGCTACGATCCGACTTCGCTTACGCTTGGCGGCGGCCTTTTTTTATTTGTTTTCGTCTGCATTCACCACGGCACGGATCACAAAGGAGCCGTCCTCTGTCTTTTCCACCGTGTAGTATTGATAATAGGTGGATTTCGCGATGTCGACCACCTTGTTGCCGCGGTCGTCCACCGTGATGTCTTGCAGGTGGACGTAACCGACCTGCACGGTGTAGAGATCACCTGCCCGATGGATCGTGCCGATCGCGTGTTCATACGCGCCCGATGAGGTCTGCGGCACGTGATATGCCTTCTGTTCGGCATCGTATTCATAGGAGTAATACGAGGCATTTTCGTACCCGAAGGATTTGTAGGTCGGGGTGTGATCGTTGCCGAACAGTTTGTGATACGCTTCGGTCACCGCGCTGATGGGCACGATGGTGCGTCCGAATTCATCGGTTTGGTAGGGGGATTTGTAGTTCATATCCTGTCGTTGACGGATCTCCTCGCGGAAGGTGATCTCATACAACGCCGCCTGAATCAGCGGTGCCTGATCCGCTTCCTCCACCGCATCGAACGCGGTGGGGACGTACTGTGCCAGCGGCAACAGGGTGTAGTACATATCCTCTTTCAAGTAGGAGGTGTCGCGCAACTTCTTCACGGTGCGCACCCCCGTCACAACGGTGGCAATCACACCGATCACCGCAAACACCAGCACCAACAACCCCACTATGGCATACACCGTGTGACGACCGCGCCGCAAGCCACGTTTGGTGCGGCGGCGCGAGGGGGTGGTGGGGGTGTCCTCGGCAGGAGTTTCTTCGGCAGAGGTTTCCACGGCAGGTTCGTCCGCTTTGGGGGATTCCTTTTTTGCCGTGCGCGGTTTGCGACGGGGCTTTTTCGGGGCTTTTTCGGCTTCGGCAGGGGTGAGTTCCTCTGCCGCCTTTTCCACCGCCACGGGGGCTTTCTCTATGGGTTGCTCCGCGGGGACGTCACGTTTGATCCAAGCCATACTGTCACTCCTTTAAGGTGACACGAGCGATCCGAATCTGTTTTAAGAAGGCGGATTTTCGTTCACCCTATGTTAAAATACTCGCCAATACGGAAGTATTGGCTCTGTTTTCGCCAAGGTTTACCGAGAAATCCGTTCTTCTTAAAATCTTCGACCTCAAAGCGAGTAGATTTCGTGGGGTTTCCGTTTCTTCTTTTCTGGCGACAGGCTCGCGCCTGACAAAGAAAAAAGAGCGGAAAACACCGAAATATGCCGCTTTGAGGCAGGTTCGGATTACTCGCGTCACCTTATTTGAACTTTCTCTTGCGTGCAGCCTCCGACTTCTTCTTGCGTCGGACAGAAGGCTTTTCATAGTGCTCTCTCTTGCGCACTTCGGCGAGAGTGCCCGCGCGAGCGCAGGACTTCTTCCATCTGCGAAGAGCACTGTCCAAGCTTTCATTCTCTTTGACCTTGACTTCTGACATCGTATTCCCTCCCTCCGCCTGTAAGCAGGGGTAATATGCTATTAGCCTGTATAGTATACACGATTTTATCGTGCCCGTCAAGACCAATCGGCAATTTTTTTGGCATTTTCCTGTTTTTCGTCAAACCGCTATGTTTTAGAGCGGTTTTACCACCAAGTTGACCAATTTTCCGGGCACGTACAGTTCTTTTACAAACTGCATACCCTCAATGAATGGGGCAGTCTTTTCGTCCGCTTTCGCGGCGGCGATCGCATCGGCGGCGGTCACATCGGCCGGCACCGTCAAACGACTGCGCAGTTTGCCGTTGACCTGCACTGCGATCTCGATAGTGCTTTCGGCACATTTGGCTTCATCGAACGCCGGCCACGGTGCGGTGGCGAGCATGCCTTCGAAGCCTGCCAATTCCCACATTTCCTCCGTGATGTGCGGTGCAAAGGGGTTGAGCATGGAGAGCAGCATCGCCCATTCGCCACGGGTGACCGAGCCCTTTTCGCCAAGCTGGTTGAGCAAGGTCATCATCGCGGCAATCGCGGTGTTAAACTTCATCGCCTCGATGTCCTCCGTCACCTTTTTCAGCGTGCGGTGGAAGGGGGCGGTCATATCCTCCGACAGACCTTCCTCATCGGTGAGCGCATCCTGCAACGACCACACACGGTCGAGGAAACGCTTGCAACCCTTCACGCCGTTTTCCGACCACGGCGTTGCCTTTTCGTAGTCGCCCATGAACAGAATGTACACGCGCAACACGTCGGCACCGTAGGCATCCACCACTTCAAGGGGATCCACCACGTTGCCCTTGGATTTGCTCATCTTGTCGCCGTCGGGACCGAGGATCAACCCCTGCGCGGTACGCTTGGCATACGGTTCTGCCGTGGGGACGGCGCCAATATCATAGAGGAAGTGAGGCCAGAAACGGGAATAGATCATATGACGGGTCAGGTGTTCCATACCGCCGTTGTACCAGTCAACCGCCATCCAGTATTCCAGCGCCTCTTTGGAGGCGAGCGCTTCGCTGTTTTTCGGGTCGATGTAGCGCAGGAAATACCAAGACGAACCTGCCCACTGGGGCATGGTGTCGGTTTCGCGCCGTGCCGCACCGCCGCATTTCGGGCAGGTGCAGTTCACGAACTCTTCGATCTTGGCAAGCGGACTTTCGCCGTCCGTGCCGGGGGCAAAACTGTCTGCCTTCGGCAGGCGAAGCGGCAGTTCATCATAGGGTACTGCCACCATACCGCAGGTGGGACAATGCACGATCGGGATCGGTTCGCCCCAATAGCGCTGACGGTTGAACGCCCAATCCTTCATCTTGTACTGCACACCGGCTTCGCCGATGCCGCGCGCTTCCAAATGCGCGAGCATCTTGTCGATGGCTTCTTGTTTGGTGGTGCAACCGTTCAGGAAATCGGAATTGATGACGTTGCCGTCGCCCGTGTAGGCGGCTTCTTCAATGTTGCCGCCTTCAATGACGGGAATGATGTCGATGCCGAATTTCTTCGCGAAGTCATAGTCACGCTCGTCGTGCGCAGGCACCGCCATGATGGCACCCGTGCCGTACCCCATCATTACGTAGTCGGAAATGTAGATCGGCACGTCTTTGCCGGTCACGGGGTTGACGGCGGTAAGGCCCTCAATGCGCACACCCGTCTTGTCCTTCACCAGTTGAGTGCGCTCAAACTCGGTCTTTTTACTGCACTCGGTGCGATAGGCTTCGAGGTCGGCTATGTTCGTGATGCGATCGCGGTACTTTTCGATCAACGGATGCTCGGGTGCCATAACCATAAAGGTCACGCCGAACAGGGTGTCGGGACGGGTGGTGTAAATGCGCAAGGTTTCCTCTGCCCCGTTCAGGGTAAAGTTCACAAACGCACCCGTGGACTTGCCGATCCAGTTCTTCTGCTGCAACTTCACGTTGGGCAGATAATCCACCGTTTCAAGTCCTTCCAGCAGTTTGTCGGCATAACGGGTGATGCGCAGATACCACACGTCTTTGGCGCGTTGCACCACGTCGCTGTGGCAGATGTCGCACTTGCCGCCCTGCGAATCCTCGTTGGACAGCACCACTTTACAACTGGGACAATAGTTCACGAGGGTCTTGTCGCGGAATGCCAGACCGTTTTCAAACATCTTCAAAAAGATCCATTGTGTCCACTTGTAGTAATCTTCCTCGGTGGTGTCGATCACGCGCGACCAATCAAACGCAAAGCCCACACGCTTCAACTGCTCGGTGAAACGTGCAATGTTCTTATCGGTCACTTCACGGGGATGGATTCCCGTTTTGATCGCATAGTTTTCAGTGGGCAGACCGTAGGCATCAAAGCCGATGGGAAACAACACGTTGTATCCCTGCTTGCGCCGTTTGCGTCCCACCACTTCCAGACCGGAATATGCCTTGATGTGGCCCACGTGCATACCTGCGCCCGACGGATAGGGGAATTCCACCAGTCCGTAGAACTTCGGTTTGGAATGATCCTCCGTTGCTTCAAACACATGATTCTCGTCCCAGATTTTTTGCCATTTTGCTTCGGTTACTTTTGCATCATACCGCATGATCGTCACCCTCGTTATCCAAAAATTGAGTTATATCCATTTCACGTCCATCTTTCCACAGACGTTCCAGATCATAAAACGTGCGCGTTTCGTGATGGAACACGTGTGCCACCACGTCGCCGTAATCCAGCACGATCCACCCTTGCGAGCGGTACCCTTCCACACGCAACGGCACGATCCCCTGTGCCTTCAATTCCTCTTCTGCGTAGTCGGCCAGCGCACGCACCTGCGTGGAACTGCCGCCTTCACAGATCACAAACACATCCGCAAGCTGGGTGAGTTCCCCCACTTCAATGACACGAATGTTGCCTGCTTTATGCTTATCCAATGTGCGCACCAACGCGCGCACGGTGGTATTGGTATCTGCCATATATGCTGTCCTTTCTTATTGTGCTTGTGTGGTGGTTGTCACCGCCACGCTTTGTTAAGTCGGATCGTAGCCATGTCGTTCTGTGAGCCAAGGAGTTGTCAGTGAGTCTTGTCTTCCTAAGACCGCTTGGCCTCCGACTTGTACCAACGCGCGCACGGTGGTATTGGTATCTGCCATATATGCTGTCCTTTCTTATTGTGCTTGTGTGGTGGTTGTCACCGCCACGCTTTGTT
>JAZNTC010000217.1:0-4708 GCA_045591605.1 Acutalibacteraceae bacterium
TGAGTTGAATATATCGCAAATTGGTGAAGGCGGCGATGTCATGATGCAAAAACAGCCCGCTTGCCACCACGCTCTCCACCTCTTCGGCAGGCACGGGCAGAGCATCGCGTTCCTGCGGCAAACACCACACCGCGTGACCGAGTGCGCGTAATGCATCCAGTCGTTCCTCGGTCGGATGGGCGGCACCGGTGACCAACAGATTCATACAACCCCTCCTTACACAATGGCTGAAAACGGTGAAAACCGACCGTCGCGGATGTGGGCGTACGGTCGATCCAATGGTGGTTTTTAGTACAAAAGATTGCAGATTTCCCGAATACACTCCGTGGCAATACGGCGATTATCTTCAAAAAACGCAGGGGATTGCGCGGCGCAAAATGCTTCGTATTCCCGAATGCTTTGCAATCCGTTTTTGAAAATGATGCGTGCGGCATCCAAACTTGCCACGCGGTTCATATCACAAAAACTGCGCGACAGAATGGCACATCCCGAACCCAGTCGGTAATGCTCCGCAATGATATGCTCCGAAGGCAGGGCGCCTTTGCCGAGCGAGGCGATGCCGCCGAATCCGTACGGAATCCCTTTTTCACGGAATTTTTGGCACAGCTTCTCCACCGTGCCGTCGGACAAAAGCTCAAACATAAAGCGTTTGCCATATCCCAAACTCAAATCGTTCAAACCGATATGAATCTCGTCAATACCGGGCAGGGTCAGAATCTCATCCGCCGCATCCACCGCTTCGGGTGTTTCCAGCAACAGCATGGTGGTGGTGCGTCCGTTCACCGCTTTCAAAAAGCGTTCCACTTCGCGGACAGTTTTAAAGTACGGCAACATGATCACGTCGGCACCGCTTGCAACGATTGCGTCGATCTCCTCTTCGGTTGAGGTGTAGGCATCGGTGGCATCGTGCACGGGATTGCAACGAACCAATACTTGCGCCGTGTGGATCACGCGACGGATATTGGCGATATCCTCCACGGTGTGTTGGCATTGCACCGTGTCCATACCGCCTTGCCGCTGCGATTTTCCAATGTATTCCATGTCCAAAAAGATGCGATCCACCCCTGCCGCTTCGGCCATCAAAGCGACTTCGGGACGATTGGTTATGTACATCAATGTTAACGACATGACCCTACTCCTAACGTTATTTTTTTGCCTTACAGGAACAAACGAGGGGAAACACTAAAAAGTGCCTTGGGACAGTTCGAAGTTATGTATAGCTTTATTCGGTCTGCTCGGCCGTTTCTTTCTCCTTGGCTACAACCGTGGCGCCAACGTTTTCATTGTCTTCGTTGCGAAGCACTTTCAAAAAGGTGGCAAAGAAAATCTTCACGTCTAACCCCAAAGTGAGATGATCGACGTACCATGTGTTCAACTCGATACGATGATTCCATTCCACCCCTTTGCGCCCATTGATCTGTGCCCAGCCGGTAATGCCCGGGCGTACCGAAAACATACGCTTTTGTTCTTCGGAATACTCTTCATACGGCCACGGGTGATAGGTGAGCGGCGGACGCGGACCGATGAAACTCATATCGCCCTTCAGAATGTTGATCGCTTGCGGCAGCTCGTCCGCGCTGGAAGCACGCAAAAAGCGACCGATACGGGTCACACGGGCATCCCCTTTGTCGGAATACACACCGCTGCCGGTTTGTTCCGCGCCCACGCACATCGAACGGAATTTGTAGATGGAGAATACCTCGCCGTCTTTGCCGATGCGCTGTTGCTTGAAAATGACCGGGCCGGGAGAATCCAATTTGATCCACAACGCCAAAAGCAACATGGGTAACCCCAAAACAAGTAACACTGTGAGAGAGAGGACAACGTCCAGTATTCGCTTAACGTATCGTGCATACATAAAAACAATCCCACACCTTTTACCGATATTCCCTATATAAGTACAATAAGTTGATTTTAACAAAAAAAGAGAGAAAAGTCAAACGATAATCGCTTTTTCGTGAAATGGCACAAAACAGGCGGTGCATATTGTGAAAAGTGCGGTTTAGTCGAGTGAAATTCCGCGGCACACGTTCTCGTCACGGGCGGTGATACGCACCGTCACGAGATCCCCCGTCTGTCCGTTTGTTTTTACACACACGGGGACGTAGGTGGCGGTGTGCCCTTCCACGCAGCCGTTTTCAAGCGGCGTTTCCAGCAACACCGTGACCTCTTGCCCGATCATTTGCTGTTCGTATGCCGCACGCGTGCGTTCACACACCTCGCCCAAACGGCGCGCACGCGCCACTTTTTCGCCGGCAGACACCTGCCCCGACATGGTGGCGGCAGGGGTGCCCGGGCGGCGCGAATACATGAAAATGTGCGCACGGGCAAAGGCAATCTCCTCGACAAAGCGCAAGGTGGCGGCAAACTCCTCTTCCGTTTCCCCGGGAAACCCCACCATGATGTCGGTGGTGATGGCACAGTGGGGGAAACGGCGGCGCAGATCGGCACACAACGCGGCATAATCCGCCGTGGTGTAATGCCGCCGCATCCGCTTCAAGGTGGCATCACAGCCGCTTTGCAACGAGAGATGGAACTGCGGACACAGTTTCGGCACGGCGGCCAAACGGTCAAGCAGCGCAGGGGTCATATGATCCGGTTCCAGCGAACCCAGTCGTACGCGCACGATTCCTTTGGTCGCGGCGGCCAGTTCCACCGCATCCGCCGGCGAATCCCCCGTGTCTTGCCCAAAGGCAGTCAGGTTAATGCCGGTCAGCACCACTTCGCGCCAGCCGGCCGCTGCCAAGGTTTGCAGTTCACATTGCAGATCGGCAAGCGAACGGGAACGCACCCGTCCGCGGGCATAGGGGATGGCGCAATAACTGCAAAAACGGTTGCACCCGTCTTCGATCTTCACAAATGCGCGGGTGCGCCCTTGAAATTCACGGATGGTAAGCGGCTCATAGGTCGTGGGGTGGGGCGGAATATCCACCAGCCGTTCACGTGTGGACAGAAATGTGTTGATCCGTTGCACCATGGTGCGGCGCTCGGCATTGCCCAACACAATATCCGCATCGGTCAGTTCGGCGGCGCGGTCGGGGAACGCCTGCGGCATACAGCCTGTGAGCACGATGACAGCGTGGGGGTTGTCCCGTCGACAGCGGCGCAACAGTTGGCGCAATTTGCGATCGCTTTCCCCGGTCACGGTGCAGGAGTTGATCACCAGCACAGCATCCGCTTCGGCGGTGAAGCCGGCGCTGAATTCCGCGGTGGCAAAACCTTCGTCTTCCAGCATGCACCGCATCGCCTGCGTTTCATACTGGTTGACTTTGCACCCCAGCGTGTGAAAATACACCGTCATGCCGACCCTCCTTTGCTCGGTTACTGTATGATTGTAGTTATTATATCATAAGTATAATAGTAAAGCAAGAGGAAAGAATAAACCAAATGCGCGTCGCATACCGTGTAGGGAAGGAGGCTGTGCTATGAAACGGGGAATTCGGTGGTTGGCACTGGTGTGTGCCATGGTGTGGTGTATGTGTCCGCTTGCCGTGATGGGCGAGGGGGCAGGGGCGGCGTTGCCCGACGTTGGGGGACAATCCGCCATTTTGATCGATCTGCAAAGCGGCGAGGTGTTGTTTGAAAAAGAAGCGGATAAGCGCTTGCCCATCGCTTCGGTTACCAAGGTGATGACCATGTTGCTCACCATGGAGGCCATCGACCACGGGATGCTCGGCTTGCAGGATCGGCTCACCTGCTCGTCCGAAGCGGCATCCTACGGCGGCTCGCAGATCTGGCTGGAAACGGGTGAACAGATGACGGTGGACGATCTGCTCAAAGCGGTGGCGGTGGTGTCTGCCAACGATGCGTGCGCCGTGTTGGCAGAGGCGCAGGCAGGTTCGGTGGCAGCGTTTGTGGGGCAGATGAATCAACGGGCGGCAGAACTTGGCATGGAAAACACCAATTTTTTGGATTGTTGCGGATTGAACGATGAAGCATACAGCTCGGCACGTGACGTGGCAATCATGTCGCGTGAGCTGATGAAGCACGAACGGGTGGTAAGCTATACCACCATTTGGATGGATAGCCTGCGCGGTGGCACGTCGGAATTAACCAACACCAACAAACTCATCCGCTATTACGAAGGGGCGACGGGATTGAAAACGGGAACGACCTCCACAGCAGGGCATTGCCTTTCTGCCACCGCCGAGCGGGGCGGGTTGGGGCTGTGTGCCGTGATCCTCGGCTGCGAAACCACCGACGAGCGATTTGGCGGTGCACGCAAAATGCTGGATTGGGGGTTTGCCAATTTCACGCGGTACACCCCTGCCACTGAGGAGATCGTGCTCACCAAAGTGGCGGTGCTTCACGGCGAACAGGCGGCGGTGATGCCCGTGTCGGACGAAGCGACTCCCTTGTTGTTGCGCCGTGGGGAAGAGGGTCGTATTCGCACCGAAGTGACCTTGGCAAACGACGTGGAAGCTCCCGTGCTGAAAGGGCAGGTGCTGGGTACCGTGACTTTGAAACGGGATGAAGAGGTGCTGGCATCCTATCCCATTCGTGCCTTGGATGAGGTGAAGCGGTTGGGCTTTTGGAAAGCGTTTGGCTGGTTGTGGCGCGAAATCGGGGGCTTATCAAGATAAAATCGAAATTTAGGGTGAGCAGTCAAACCCGAACTCCGTTTTGGGAAGGCGGATGTTCGCTCATCCATTGTTAAAATACTCGCCAATACGGGCGTATTGGCTGCGTTTTTGCCGCGGCTGAACAA
>JAZNTC010000218.1:0-4029 GCA_045591605.1 Acutalibacteraceae bacterium
CCGCTTAGAGGCAGGTTCGGATTACTCGCGTCACCTTAAGGCATCCGTGGGAACAAGCGGAAATGTCTGCCTGCAAAAAGGTCGCCGCCGTTCAAGAGAGAAGGGCGGCGCATCTTTTTGATGTCGGAACTTAATATTTCATCGGTTTCGCCGTCAGGTATTTCTTAACCATCAGCGCCACCTTAAAGACAATGGCATCGTCAAACTCGCGCAGATCCAGACCGGTCAGACGCTTGATCTTTTCCAGACGGTACACCAGCGTGTTGCGGTGAACGAACAGTTTACGCGAGGTTTCGGACACGTTCAGGTTGTTTTCGAAGAATCGCTGAATGGTGAAGAGCGTTTCCTGATCCAGTGAAGCGATGGTGCCGCGCTTAAACACTTCGCGCAGGAACATCTCGCACAAGGTAGTGGGCAGCTGATAGATCAAACGGGCAATGCCCAGATTGTCGTAGCTAACGATGGTCTTTTCGGTGTCAAACACCTTGCCGACTTCCAGCGCCACCTGCGCTTCTTTGAAGGAGTGCGCCAATTCCTTGATGCCTTCCACCACGGTACCGATACCGATGTTGGCGTGGGTATAGAACTCGCTGCCCAGCGTGTCCACAATGGAGCGTGCCAGTTTTTCGAGATCACGGCTTTCCACACCGGCACGGATCTCTTTCACCAGTGCAATGTCGGTTTCGTTGATGTTGATGACAAAATCCTTCGCCTTGTCGGGGAACAGATTCTGAATCACATCAAATGCGGAAATATCCGTCGTGTTCGCAATGCGGATGAGCAACACCGCACGGCTGACGTCGCTATTGAAGTGCAGTTCACGCGCTTTCAGGAAAATATCGCCCTGCAAAATGTTGTCGAGAATCACGTTTTTTACAAAATTGCTGCGATCGTATTTCTCGTCGTAATACTGCTTGATGTTTTGAAGCGACACAGCGAGCAACGCAGCGTAATGCGCGGCTTCGTCATCGTCCCCTTCCACAAACAGCACAAACTCGCAGTGCGGACGGTTGCCAAAGGGCTTATATGTAAACCCCTCCACCACAAACGCATCCTGCGCAGCAAAGGATTCCGCCGATACCATATCGGCAGTCTCTCCCACACGGGACAGATCGCTGCACGCGACGACCGTCAAGGTCTCATCAATCACGCCTATGTTGCGCCCGGCAGCTTCCCACAATTGATGAACAACACCCTGGAACAAGCGATTGGACATAACAATTCTCCTCACTTTTCATATTGAGTCGGACGGTCATCCCACAGCATCGGGCGGCGCGGCAATCGCCCTACTCTCCGCCTGTGTGTGCTGTAAGATACCCTCTCTCCGTGGCCCTTCCCCTCTGGGACGGCGAAAAGCCTATTTCGCCATTTAGCCATTATTTATATAATACACAATATGAAGAAATTTTTCAAGGCAAAACGGCAAAAAAATCGAAAAAATTTTATCTTTTTTCGGCGTTTTAACAATTTGTTTGCATTTTCGCCCCTGCTTTGTCCGCCCCGCTTTTTTCAAAAAGAACAACAGCACCGCTCGCGTGCGCATTTTCCCAAGCGCCCTTCTCATATGCACTTCGCGTGGGCATGCCGTGCGGTGTGCCGTCTTGTTGTACCTGCCGTTTCCTACACGGTTTTTTCGTGTTTTTGCATGCCCCCTCTGCCGAGTTTCTTTGTTTGCGTGCGCCCCTATCGACGCCGTCCATCCCCCCTTTTTTTCACCAATTCCCCTTTGGTTTCCGCTTGTTCCACAAACGACTACGCTTGTAGTCGTTAGCTCTATTCTACACTTGTAGTCGCATTTTGTCAAGACTTTTTTCACATCATTGAGGCAAGCAACGACACACCCCACAACAAAAAGCACCGCCGTCAAGCGTGCGCTTGACGGCGGTGTTGTGGTTATGCGAGGGGTTGCTTACACGTTCTGGCTGTACAGATCGCCCAAGCGCACCAAGTGCTCGTAACGAGCGATGGAGCTCTCCTCCGCCTTGGTGAACAGTTCTTCCGCACGCTCGGGGAACTTGCGGGTCAAACCGGAGTAACGTGCTTCGTTCATGATGAAGTCGCGGTAGCTCGCGGTCGGAGCCTTGCTGTCCATGGTGAAGGGGTTCTTGCCTTCTGCCTTGTTCGCCGGGTTGAAGCGGAACATATGCCAGTAACCGCAATCCACAGCCTTCTTCATTTCGGCCTGGCAGTTCGCCATGCCGCCCTTGATGGCGTGCATCTCGCAAGGAGCGTAGCCGATAATGAGCGACGGGCCCGGATAGGCTTCCGCTTCGGCAATCGCCTTGATGGTCTGGTTCATGTCCGCACCCATCGCGATCTGTGCCACGTAGATGTAGCCATAGGACATCGCGATCTCGGCAAGGCTCTTCTTGGCAATCGCCTTACCGGCGGCGGCGAACTGCCCCACCTGACCGATCTGCGAAGCCTTGGAAGGCTGACCGCCGGTGTTGGAGTACACTTCGGTATCGAACACCATGATGTTCACATCTTCGCCCGACGCGAGGACGTGGTCCAAACCGCCGAAGCCGATGTCGTATGCCCAACCGTCACCGCCGAAGATCCAGATGGACTTCTTGGAGAGGTATTCCTTGTTGCGGAGGATCGCACTGCAGGTGTCGCAGCCATCCACCTTTTCGAGTTCTGCCACCAGAGCCTTGGTCGCCTTCGCGTTCGCTTCGCCGTTGTCCACGGTGTCGAGATACGCATTGGCAGCCGCCTTCAGCTCGTCGGACGCGCACTCAGCCGCCGCGACTTCCTTCACCTGCTCGATGAGCTGGCTGCGGATCGCCTTCTGGCCGAGATACATGCCGTAGCCGTGCTCGGCGTTATCTTCGAACAGGGAGTTCGCCCACGCCGGACCGTGGCCTTCCGCGTTCACGGTGTAGGGCGAGGTCGCCGCCGGGCCGCCCCAGATGGAGGAACAACCGGTCGCGTTGGAGATATACATACGGTCGCCGAACAACTGCGTGATCAAGCGAGCATAGGAGGTTTCCGCACAACCTGCGCAGGAGCCGGAGAACTCGAGCAACGGCTTCTTGTACTGGCTGGCAATGACGGAGTTGCCGAGGGTCTCGGGCTTCTCGGTCACGTTCGCCACCATGTAGTCGAACACCGGCTGCTGATCTTCCATCGTTTCACGCGCAACCATCTTCAACGAGTTGGTCGGGCAGACACCCACGCAAACGCCGCAACCCATGCAATCCATCGGGGAGATGGCGAGCGAATAGGCATAGTCGGTCTTGACAACCGGCTTCGGAGCGTACAGGGTGTTGGCAGGAGCCGCCGCTTTTTCCTCCTCGTTCAGAGCGAACGGACGGATGGTGGCGTGCGGGCACACAAACGAGCAACGGTTGCACTTCGCACAGGATTCGGGATTCCACTCGGGCACCATCACGGCCACGCCGCGCTTCTCATACGCCGAAGCGCCGAGTTCGAAGGTACCGTCGGTGTGCTTCTTGAACGCCGACACCGGCAAGGAGTAACCGTCCATACGGCCCACCGGCTTCATGATGGTATCCACCATTTCCACCGTCGCGGCACGACCGGTCTCCTTCACGGGAGCGGCATCGTCGGTCGCGTTCGCCCACTCAGCCGGCACGTCGACCTTCACGAACGCCGAAACACCGGCATCGATCGCATTGTGGTTCGCCGCCACAACGTCCGCACCCTTCTTGGAGTAGGACTTGGTGGCCGCATCCTTCATGTAGCCCACCGCTTCGTCGATCGGCAGAACGCCGGACAGCGCGAAGAAGGCCGCTTGCAGGATGGTGTTGGTGCGCTTGCCCATACCGAGCTTCGCCGCGAGGTCGATCGCGTTCACGGTGTACAACTGCACGTTGTTCGCCGCGATGTAACGCTTCGCCTCAGCCGACATGTGATGACTCAACTCTTCGGGAGTCCACTGGCAGTTGATAAGATACACACCGCCGGGTTTCACGTCGTTGACCATCTTGAAACCCTTGGTCACGTAGGACGGGTTGTGGCACGCCACAAAGTCCGCCTTGTTGATGTAGTAGGGGCTCTTGATCG
>JAZNTC010000219.1:0-1863 GCA_045591605.1 Acutalibacteraceae bacterium
GGGTTTGACTGCTCACCCTATGCAAAAAAAGGCTGTGAATACAGCCTTTTTTCTTGCGTTTTTTTAATTGGTGTGCTATATTAGAGTAAATATACCGTAAGGATGTGTTTGGATGATCGCGTTGGGGTGTGACCATGCCGCACTCGGCATGAAAAAAGAGATTATGAAATTGCTCGACGATATGGGGCTTTCCTATAAGGATTTCGGCACCTATACCGAGGACAGTTGTGCCTATCCCGTGTTCGGTGCGCGTGCGGCGCGTGCCGTGGCGGCAGGGGAGTGTGATCGCGGCATCGTGATCTGCGGCACGGGTATCGGCATCTCCATCGCGGCAAACAAGGTGAAGGGCATTCGTTGCGGTTTGTGCAACGATCCGCTGTCGGCAGAACTCACCCGTCGTCACAACAATGCGAATATGTTGGCGTTCGGTGCACGCATCGTGGGTCCCGAACTGGCAAAAAGCATCGTGCGTGCGTTCTTGGAAACGCCGTACGAGGGCGGTCGTCATCAAGCACGTGTGGATATGTTAGCGGCAATTGAAAACGGTGAAGAATTGGAATAATTGAGGAGGATACGTTCATGACATTCGAACAGGCAAAACAGGTGACCGCACAGTACGGTCAGGAGCACTTGTTGCGTTTTTGGGATGAGTTGAACGAGGCCGAGCAAGACTCTCTTTTGGCGCAGATCGCGGCGGTGGATTGGAGTTTGCTCGCATTGGCGGAAGATCAAAGTGCTGTCACGTCAGAGCGCGGTCATCTGGAACCGCTCGGCGCATTGGAGATCCCCGAAATCAATGTCCGCCGTGACGAGTTCGAAGCGTGCGGCATCGAAGCGCTGAAAGCGGAGAAGGTGGGCGCGGTGTTGCTCGCAGGTGGTCAGGGCACGCGTCTTGGCCTGGACAAGCCAAAGGGTATGCTGAACGTCGGTGTCACGCGCACGTTGTATCTGTTCGAGCGACTTATCAACAACATTATGGATGTGGTGAACTGCACGGGCGCGTGGATTCCGCTCTATATTATGACCAGCCAGAAGAACAACGATGACACGGTGAACTTTTTCACCGAGCACAACTTCTTCGGCTATCATCCCGATTACATCCGCTTCTTCATTCAGGAAATGGTGCCGTCGGTGGATTACAACGGCAAGATCTTGATGGAAGGCAAGGCACAACTGTCCATGTCCCCCAACGGCAACGGTGGTTGGTTCCTCTCGCTTGCCAAGGCAGGGCATCTCGACGAATTGAAATCCCGTGGTGTGGAATGGCTGACGGTGTTCTCGGTGGACAACGTGTTGCAACGCATCAACGATCCGTGCTACGTGGGCGCCACCATTCTGTCGGGTTGCGATTGCGGCGCGAAAGTGGTGCGCAAAGCCGCTCCCGACGAGCGTGTGGGCGTGCTGTGCTTGGAGGATGGCAAACCCTCCATTGTGGAATATTATGAGATGACCGACGAAATGCTCACCTCCCGTGAAGCTAACGGCGATCTCAGTTACAATTTCGGCGTGATCCTGAACTATATGTTCCGTCTGTCCACGCTGGAAGACAACATGAACAAGAATATGCAAGTGCATATCGTGGAAAAGAAAATCCCCTACATCAACGACGAGGGTGAGTTGCAAAAGCCGACATCCCCCAACGGCTATAAGTTTGAAACGTTGGTGCTGGATATGGTGCACATGATGAAGGACTGCCTGTCCTATGAAATCGAGCGCAACAAGGAATTTGCACCCATCAAGAATCTGGAAGGTGTCGATTCGCTGGTCTCCGCCAGAGAATTGTTGCGCGAAAACGGGGTTGAACTCTAATACAAAAGGGGCGAGAGTATGCAAAAGCAAGTCGGATCGTAGCCATGTCGTTCT
>JAZNTC010000220.1:0-2518 GCA_045591605.1 Acutalibacteraceae bacterium
AACAAGAGATTTTTTGATGAAAGAAAAGGAAAAATGCCACGGTAACGCTGACGCGTACCGTGGCATTTTGACGCATTATACCGCAAAAAATCCTTGTTTTAGGCGAATAATCCCTAAGTGAGCGTCCCTTTTTGTATGTTCTTATTCGTTCAGCAATTTGGTGATCTCTTCACGGAAACTCTGAATATCCTTAAACTGACGATACACCGAAGCAAATCGCACGTATGCCACTTCATCGATCTCTTTCAGCGCACGCATGGCGTACTCGCCGATTTCGATGGAATCGATCTCGCGGTCCAGCGAGTTTTGCAGTTGGATTTCAATGTCGTCCACCGCTTTTTCCAACATTTGAATGGAAACCGGGCGCTTTTCGCAGGCGCGCATCATGCCGGCGAGCAGTTTTTCACGGTCGAACGACTCACGGGAATTATCCTTCTTCACCACGATAATGGGCAGACTTTCCACCACTTCATAGGTCGTAAACCGTTTGGCGCACCCCAGGCACTCGCGACGACGGCGAATGCGCGCAAATTCATCGGTGGGGCGCGAATCAATCACTTTGCTTTCGGTATAGCCGCAAAAAGGACATTTCATACGGGAAACCCTCCTACATTTTGACTATCTATCCTTATCAGCATACCACATATATCCAAAAAGTGCAAGTATTTCTTTGAAATTCGCTGTTTGACAAGGTGGGGCGGCTGTGTTATGCTATATGTAACTCCATCGAAGGAGGAGAGAGTATGACGAAAAAACAAATCGCCGCCGAAGCGGTGCGGCGGCTGAAAGACATCTATCCCGAAAGCATCTGTTCGCTGGTGGCAGACGATCCGTTTCGCTTGCTGGTGGCGGTGCGGTTGTCGGCGCAGTGCACCGATGCACGGGTGAATATGGTAACCCCTGCCTTGTTTGAGCGGTTTCCCGACATGGCGGCGTTTGCCGCCGCCACTCCCGAAGAGGTGGAACCCTACATTCGCTCCTGCGGCTTTTACAAAATGAAGGCGCAGGACATCGTGATGACGGCACGCACCTTGATCTCGGAGTATCACGGCGTGATCCCGAACACGGTGGAAGAGATGACACGTCTGCCCGGCGTGGGGCGCAAAACGGCGAATCTCATTTGCGGCGACGTGTACGGCACGCCCGGTGTGGTGGTGGCAGACACGCATTGCATCCGCATCGCCAACCGTTTGGGGTTGTGCGACACGAAAGACCCGTACAAAGTGGAACTCGCTCTGCGCGCGTTATTGCCGCCGGAGGAAAGCAACGATTTTTGCCACCGTTTGGTGCTGTTCGGGCGTGAAACCTGTTCTGCCCGTTCCCCGAAGTGTGAGGGATGTCCGCTTCACGAGGTGTGCCGCCGCCGTCTGTAACGGGCGGCACATACGCGATACAGCGGCATAACGGCAAGGCTTAACAGTCCCCATAAACACGAGTAGAGCAAACACACCTGCCCGAGCAGGTGAAAGCGGTGGCGACGGTAATCCCACACCTTCATGCGGCACAGCAGATTCACCACGCAACCGCACACAAATTCGGCGGCGGTGACAAGCAAAGCGCAGAGTAAACCCCGTTGCCACCACCGTTTGCGGCGCCAATGGGTGTCCACCGCGCCGATGATATGAAAGCATCCGCCGCCCAGCAAAAACATGGTCCAATGGCTGTATCCGCGCCACACCTTTTCCAACAGCACGTATCCGCAGCCGCCCAGCAAAAACAGCGGTATAAATCCCTTTTTACGCACAAAAAACACCCCTTTCAGGCAGTATGCCCGAAAGGGGTGAGAATATCAGCGAATCAATCCACCGCCGAGCAACAGATCATCGCGATAAAACACGACCGATTGCCCGGGGGTGACAGCGCGTTGCGGTGTGTCGAATGTGAGGTGCGCCACACCGTCGGTTACCGTTAATGTGGCATCGGCAGGCGGCGCTTGATAGCGGATTTTCGCCTGCACGCGGATGGGTGTGTCGGGGGCGGCAATGGAAACGAAGTTCAGCCCGTCGGCGGCGAGATGATCGGTCATCTGCGAGCCTTCTTCACCCAGTGTCACGGTGTTGTGAACGGGATCTAACGCGGTGACGTACATCGGTTTTCCCAGTGCGATGCCAAGCCCCTTGCGTTGCCCCACCGTGTAACGGGTGAGCCCCATGTGTTCGCCCAACACGCGTCCGTCGGCATCCACAAAGTGTCCGTGCGGCGCTGCAAGCCCTGTGTATCGTTCAATAAAGGCGGCGTGGTCGTTGTCCTCCACAAAGCAGATTTCCATGCTGTCGCCCTTGTCTGCCACCGGCAAGGCGGCTTCCTTGGCGATGGCGCGGATGGAGGATTTTTCCATCCCGGCAAGAGGGAATCGCGCGGCGGCGAGTTGTTCTTGCGAAAGCGCCCACAGCACGTAACTCTGTTCTTTCGGGGTGGTGTCGCGCCGCAGTTGCCAACGTCCGCTTTGCTCATCAAACGAGCGAATGGCATAATGCCCCGTGGCAATGGCATCCGCCCCTTCCTTACGGGCAAACTC
>JAZNTC010000221.1:0-6294 GCA_045591605.1 Acutalibacteraceae bacterium
GCTTGTTGTCGGTGGCAGGCGACAGCCTTGCCACCTTCGCCGCACCGAAAATCACACGAAATTCCACTCGTTTTAGGTCGAAGAATGTAAACGGAGCCGATTTTTTCATCGGCAAGGCAAAAGCGCAGTAGATCCTTGCGGGTTTACGAGCATTTTAACACAGCCGAGGGGAAAAGCGGCCCGTTAACATCGGGTTCGGATATGCCTCCTCTGCTTAAACCGACAAATCCGAACTCCGTTTTGGGAAGGCGGATTTCCGCCCTGTCGGCGTTAAAATGCTCGGTAATCCTCGCGCCTTACGAGAACGAACGGGGCAAAAAGCACCGAAAGATCCCACTATGAGGCGGGTTCGGGTCTGACGGTTTAACCTATGTATCAATTATACACCAAAAAACAGCAGATTGCAACGCTAAAACACCGCCATCCGTTAACAGTTCGTAAATTCTCTGATAAAAAAGGCTTGACAAATTGCGACTACGTGTGTAGAATGTAATTAGACTACAAGTGTAGACAAAGGAGAATGACCATGCAAGACTTGCGCATCGGAGAAGCCGAATTGGAAATTATGAAGGTGCTGTGGCAGGCAGGGGAGGCGATTCCCACCGCCGAGATCAACCGTGCGGTGGAGGAGAAGGGGTGGAAGCGCACCACCATCTCCACCTTTTTGACCCGTTTGGCGGAAAAGGGGGCGGTGACCTGCGAAAAGCGTGGGGCGCTCTATTACTATCGGCCGTCTGTCACGCGTGAGGAGTATCGCCGTGCACAGGCAGGACGGTTGGTGGAACAACTGTTTGACGGCTCGCCTGCGGCGTTGGCGGCAAGTTTGTTTGAAAACACCACTTTGTCGGATGCGGACGTGAAAGAACTGCGTGCGATCATTGAGGGGAGTCAACGATGACGGTCTTGTTTACAATGTTGCGTGCCGTGACGGTTTCGTCGCTGGCAGGCGGCATGGCCGGTGTGCTCCTGTGGGTGTGGTTTCGCTGTGTGAAGCGCACCGCCCCCA
This sequence comes from Acutalibacteraceae bacterium, assembly GCA_045591605.1. GTDB lineage: Bacteria > Bacillota > Clostridia > Oscillospirales > Acutalibacteraceae > SIG588. The sequence continues at coordinate 1,007 of JAZNTC010000221.1, forward strand.
CCGCGCAGTATTACGTGTGGATGGCGGCATTGCTTTCGTGTGTGGTGCCGTTGCGCTTTCGGTGGCAAACCGCAAGCACGGCGGCAGTTGGGCTGGAACAGGTGGCGGTGCGTATTGTGAAAACGGCCGAAACGCCGTTGCCGCCGCCCACCGTGACCAATCTGCCGCAACTGGCATGGGGTGACGTGTTTGCCGCCGTGTGGCTCATGGTGGCCGCCGTGCTGTTTTTTGGTTGTCTTGTGAAACACGCCGTGGCTGTGCGCCATCTGCGCCGCACCACGGTGGAAACGGAATGTGCACAGCTTTTGGAATATACCGCGCGCCGTGTGCGCGTGCGTATGGGTGACACGGTGACGTCACCGATGATGGTGGGACTGTTTCGCCCCACATTGTATCTGCCGCGCCGCGCACTTGACGACACACAGTTGCGCCACGTGCTGGCACACGAAACGGTGCATTTGCATCGCGGTGACCTGTGGGTGAAATCGCTTGCGCTGTTGATGCGCTGTGTGTGTTGGTTCAATCCGTTGGTGCACGGGATGTATTGCTGTCTTTGCGCCACTTGCGAGATTTCCTGTGATGTGGCGGCGGTGAAAAAGACGGGCGGCGATGCAGCGGCATATCTTTCTACCGTGTTGTATTTGATGTGTAACGGACGTGGAACGTCCGACCGTTTGTCCACCGCGATGGCCGATAAAGCACGCCGCGTGAAAGAGCGGTTTCGTGTGGTGAGCCACACGGCCTCCCACCGCGTGGTGACGGTGATTTCGGCTGTGGCCGCCGTGACATTGCTCACGGGGGCGGTGTGTGTCGGCGGCGTAGTGGCCGGGCGCGAAGAGGTGACACCCGTTGTCCCTTTGATGACCGAGCCGCTGTTTTCCACCCCTGTTACCGAGGTGATACCGCCTGCCACAGAAGAGAATACGGGTCTGCTGTGGCCGCTGGAAGAGGATAACTGTGTGACCGCTTCCTACGGCTACCGTTGGGGCGAATTTCACCGTGGTATCGACATCGGCGGTGATATGGGCGATACGGTACGCGCCGCGGCGGCAGGCAAGGTGCTTTGCTGTGAACCCAAGGGGTATAACGGCGGTTACGGCATTTCGGTCACGATCGACCACGGCAACGGGTTGTGGACAAAATATGCCCATTTGAATACGTACATGGTTGCCGTGGGAGACTATGTTACGGCAGGTCAGCCGATCGCCACGGTCGGCATGACGGGGAACGTGACGGGACCGTGCTTGCACTTTGAGGTGCTGGAAAACGGCGAGACGGTGAACCCCATGCCGTATTTTGTGAACGTGGAAGAGGTGCTGACAGATGATGCGATCCGCGACTAAACGGCGGCTGGCGGCGTTGCTTGCTGCGCTGTTGTTGCTGTGCGGATGCGATCGGCCTCAAGAAAGCGAACCGGGAAAGACAACGACCGTGCCGTCAGTGAACTCAACAACGGTCACCGATACCACCACCGTTCCCACCACCACGACCACACGCTATTGGAATCCCGATGCGCCGTATCCCACCGAAATGCGGTTGCGTGTGACAGGGTTGTCGCAGTTTCCGCTGTATCCCACGGGATGCGAATCGGTGACGGCGGTGATGGCGTTGCGCCACGCAGGCGAACCCGTGACGGTGGAGGAGTTTGTGGAGCACTGTCTGGAAAAAGATACGAACTTCTATTACGATGAACGCTATTTCCACGGGCCGGATCCACGCTTGGTGTTTGCAGGCGATCCGCGCACCACTGCCTCTTACGGATGCATGGCGCCTGTAATCGAGAAGGCGCTTGTGCGGTATCTCGGTTCGCACGAACGGGTGGAAAACGCCACGGGTGCCACGATGCAAGAACTGTGTCAACGTTACGTAGCGCAGGGAGTGCCCGTGTGCGTGTGGGTGAGCATCAATATGCTTGAGATCATTCCCACCGACACATGGATCACACCCGAAGGGGAGACGTACACATGGCCCGGGAACGAGCACTGCATGCTGCTTGTGGGCTACGACGAAACACATTACTATTTCAACGACCCGTACAAGGGAGAGGAAGTGTCCTATCCCCGTGCGTTGTCGGAACAGCGGTATGAAACGATGGGACGCCAAGCGTTGGTCGTGTTCCCGGAGTGAATAGGGATAGAAAAAGCGAAGGTGAAACACCTTCGCTTTTTTGGTCATTCTTTTATAAATTCCGCAATATCTTCCAGACGGCAATCCAAGGCGGCACACAATTTGTCCAAGGTTTTGGTTTCGATGTTTTCATTATGGTGAAGTCGCCGCACGGTCTTGCTGTCGATCCCACACTTTTCCCGTAAGGTGTAAGTGGAAAACCCTTTTTCTTCCATAGTTTTCCAAAGTCTGTCAAACGTAATCACAATAACCCCTCCTTGACAAAACTCATTATGGGGGCTATAATCTTTTTCGTTAAGGGGATATAATCCCCATATTGCGGAGGGGTTATGATTTGCACGTTTTTTGGACACAGGATGGCACCGCGTGAAATTGAAAAACCGTTGGAACGGGTGATAACTGACCATATCATTACCCATAAAGTAGATTCTTTCTGCGTTGGAAGAAACGGTGGAGACGATATTTCCGGAAGGCATGGAGAATGTTCCTCCCCGATACGCGATCGATCGGCGTAATACATGGATGCTGAGCAAGGAAACGTTTGTAGTTACATATTTGACACATACAGTCGGCGGCGCTCTTAAATTTAAGGAAAAGGCATGTAAACAAGGAAAAACGATAATTGATATTGCGGAATATGCAAAATAGCCCTAAGGGCAACGTCATATAATTTCTATGAAAGAAAGCACTCACCTCACGGCGAGTACTTTCTTTAAAAAATAACAAAGAAAAAAGGATAGTGAATAATCTTTTCATTCACTATCCTCATGTTTCTTATTCTGCGCAGACAGCGAGCAGGACATCCAACGCTTCGTCCAGCAATTCGCGCGAAATGGTGAGTGCCGGCAACAAGCGCACCTTTGTTTTGGCGGTGAGGCACAACACGCCGCGCTCGATGCAGGTCCGCACGATCTCGGCGGCCGGTTTTTCGGTTTCAATGCCGAGCATCAAACCCTTGCCCGTGACCGCTTTCACACCGGGTGCACCGCAGAGCCGTTCCACCGCGTGGGCGGCTTTTTCGCGCACATCCAAAAGCAATGCCTCGTCAATGCGGTCGAGCACGTGGCACGCACCTGCCGCGGCAATGGGGTTGCCGCCATAGGTTGAGCCGTGATCCCCTGCGCCGAGCACGGAGGACACTTTTTGGCTCATCAAGGTCGCGCCGATCGGCAAACCGCCGCCCAAACCTTTGGCGGTGGTCACCACGTCGGGCGAAATGCCGTAATGCATGTAGGCATACAACGCACCCGTGCGCCCGTTGCCCGTTTGCACTTCGTCCACCATCAACAACATATCGCGTGCGGCGCACAGTGCCGCGATCTCCTGCACAAACGCATCGGTGAGCGGCAACACGCCACCTTCCCCCTGCACACATTCAAACAGGATGGCGGCCGGGTTGTGTTCTTCCACCGCGGCACGCAACGCCGCAATGTCGTTTGCCGGAGTGTGCACAAAGCCCGGAGTCAACGGCTGAAACAGCGTGTGAAAATGCTCCTGCCCCGTGGCGGCCAAGGTGGTGAGGGTGCGCCCATGAAAACTGTTTTGCAAGGTCAAGATCACGTGGCGGTCTGTATCTGCACCGTATTTGCGCGCCACTTTGATGGCGCACTCGTTCGCTTCCGCTCCCGAATTGCCAAAAAATACCTTGTCCATTCCCGTGCGCGTGCAAAGGCGTTCCGCCAAATCGGCGCAGGGCGAGGTGTAATAGAGGTTGGACATGTGTTGCACCGCGCCGAGTTGGGCGGTGACAGCCGCCATCCATCCCTCGTCCGCAATGCCGAGCGCCGTCACGCCGATGCCCGAACCCATATCAATGTAACGCTTACCGTCGGCATCAAACACCTCGCTGCCCTTTCCGTGCGAAATGGTGATGGGAAAACGGGCATAGGTGCCGGCAACGTACTGTTTGTCTTTTGCCTGACAGTCCATCATGCGTCTTCGTCCTTTCCGCGCGTCACCATCGTGCCGGCACCTTCGTCGGTCAGCAATTCCATCAGGATGGAGTGGGGCACACGCCCGTCCATGATGATGACGTTGTTCACCCCGTGATGGATCGCTTCGATGCAACAATCCACCTTCGGGATCATACCGCCCGAAATGATGCCTTGGTCATACAAATGCTCGGCTTCTTCCAACGTGACTTTCGAAATCAGGGTGGAGGGATCGTCCTTGTCGCGCAGGATGCCGGCGATGTCGGTCATCATGATCAGACGTTCCGCCTTCAACGCGCCGGCGATGTAGGCGGCGGCGGTGTCGCCGTTGATGTTATAGGTGTTGCCTTCGGGATCACAAGCAATGGTGGAAATAACGGGAATGTATCCGCGTTCCAACAAGTCGAGCACGGGTTTGATGTGCACGTGGGTAATGCGCCCCACGTAGCCCAATGCCGGATCTTTCATTTCGGCGCGAATCAAACGGCCGTCGATACCCGAAATGCCCATGGCTTTGCCGCCCTTGGCTTCCAACAGATTCACAAGCGTTTTGTTCACCTTGCCTGCCAGCACCATCTGCACAATGTCGACCGTTTCTTTGTCGGTCACGCGCAAGCCGCCCACAAACTCGGGTTTTTTGCCCAGTTTATCCATCAGTTCGTTGATTTCCGGACCGCCGCCGTGCACCAGCACCACCTTCACACCGATCAGCCACAGCAGTGTAATATCCTCCATCACCTGCTGCTTCAGCTGCTCGTTGACCATGGCGTTGCCGCCGTATTTCACCACAACAACCTTGCCGCTGTACTTTTTGATATAGGGCAGTGCGGTGGTCAAAACTTCTGCCCGTTGGGCATTGGTAAAATGATTATCCATAGGATAGACCTCCTTCATCCGGTCATACATTTCTGATACGCAGAAGATTCTTCGACTCCGCCGCAGTGCGGCTTCGCTCAGAATGACACATCCCCGGAAGATTCTCTTTTTCTGCATTGGATTGGAACAATTTTCAATTGTCCATTGTCAATTTTCAATTCTTAGGTGCGGTAGTCACCGTTGATCTTCACATAATCGTAGGTCAGGTCGCAGCCCCAGGCGGTAGCCGTGCCGTCGCCGTCGTTCAGGGTGATGAGAATTTCGATCTCATCCTGCAAGAGGATCTCCTTGGCTGCATCTTCAGAGAAGTCCATGCTGGCGCCGTTTTTGCACACCTGAACGCTGCCCTTAACG
>JAZNTC010000222.1:0-1728 GCA_045591605.1 Acutalibacteraceae bacterium
GAAGGCATCAACATCGATTCGATGGCAACCCGTTCGCGCAAAGGTTTTGCCTACACCTTGCTGGACATCCCGGCCGCTCCCACGGCGGATGCGCTGGCAAAGATCGCCGCAATTGACGGCGTGATCCGCGTGCGTGCAATCTAACCTTTTTCAAAACTGGCACGGTGCCGCGTCGGCACCGTGCTTTTTTGTGCCAACCGATTGAAAAATGAGACAGAATATGATAGAATAGGCGAAGTGTCAAAAAAGGAGTCGGCGCCCTATGAAACTTTCACGCTACATCGGAGATAAAAGGTTTTATCGCCACGTGTTGGCGGTGTCGGTGCCCATTATGTTGCAAAACGGCATCACCAACTTTGTGAATATGCTCGACAACCTGATGGTCGGGCGCATCGGCACGGCAGAAATGACGGGTGTTGCGGTGGCAAACCAGTTGTTTTTTGTGTTTCAACTGTGTTTGTTCGGTGCTGTGTCGGGCGCCGGTATTTTCGGTGCCCAGTTTTACGGCAAGGGCGACAACGAAGGGTTGCGCCACGCGTTCCGTTTCAAACTGCTCTTGTGCGGTGCGATCACCGTTGTCGGCGGTTTGGTGTTTTTCTTTGGCGGTGAGTGGCTGTCGGGTCGTTTTTTAACGGGCGAAGGTTCGCCCGAAGAAGCGGCACGTTCCCTTCTGTATGCACGGGATTATCTGCACATTATGTTGCTCAGTTTAATTCCCAATGCCCTCATCCAATCCTATGCCAGTACCCTGCGTGAAACGGGGGAGACCCTGTTGCCGATGAAGGCAGGCATTGTGTCGGTGGCGATCAACTTGGGACTCAATGCCGTGCTCATCTTCGGTGTGCCGTGGCTGTCCGTTCCGGCAATGGGTGTGCACGGCGCGGCCATCGCCACGGTGGTGGCGCGTGTGGCGGAAATGCTCTTTGTGATGATCTGGACACACCGTCATCACGACCGCAACCTCTTCATCGTGGGGGCGTGGCGCTCGATGTATATCCCTGTCAAACTGATGGGGCGCATGTTCGTGAAGGGCGCGCCGCTGATGGTGAACGAAGCACTGTGGTCACTGGGTGTCACGCTGGTTAACCAACACTATTCCACTTGTGGGTTGGATGTGGTGGCGGCCATCAACATCTCCTCCACCTTTTGGAATGTATTTTCAGTGGCATTCATGGCCATCGGTGCCTCCATCGGCATTATTGTGGGTCAGCAACTCGGCGCAGAGAAATTTGACGAAGTGCGCGACACGACCCGTAAACTCATTGCGTTTTCGCTGGCGGTCAGTGGTGTGATGGCTCTCGTATACATCCTGTGTTCCGGCTGGATTCCGTTGATGTATAACACCACGGCGACGGTGCGTGCCTTGGCAACGCGCATCATCATTGTCAGCGCTTTCATTATGCCGCTGGATGCCTTTACCCACGCATCCTATTTTTCCTTGCGGTCGGGTGGCAAGATTGGTGTCACCTTTCTGTTTGATTGCGGATTTGTGTGGAGTCTGCAAGTGCCGCTCTCTTTTGTACTGTCTCGTTTTGCCTACCCTGCGATGCCGTTTTTGGCACTCTATGCGTGTTGCCAAGCCATCCACACCTTCAAATGCTTGGCAGGGGCGTATTTCTTGAAACAAGGCAAATGGATCCGCAACGTGGTCAACGCATAATATATCCAACGAAAAAGCACCCGATGCTCACAAGTCGGAGGCCAAGCGGGCTTAGGAAGACAAGACTC
>JAZNTC010000223.1:0-1625 GCA_045591605.1 Acutalibacteraceae bacterium
TGAGCAAGCTGTGGCGGAGTACGTGCAATTCTACAATTTTGAGCACATTAACTTGAAAAACGGCCTCACTCCGTACGAAATACGGAGCAAGACCGCCTAATTCAAAGATATTCTACGACAGGGCTTTTATTTTCGTGTCTATTTAACTGGTAGCGGTCCAGATCTGCGGTGGGTGCTTTTGTTATTTCGTGTTGTGTTCGTTCAAGAGGCGCTGTTTTTCGTCCCACAGTTTTTGCGACAGGTCCACGTAGTATTTATGCGGATTTTCAAAGCGCTTGACTTCTTCCCACATATCCCCCACGCTGGCGAGACAATAGTTGCGAATTTCCTCCAGCGAACGGGGTTGATGCACACATTCGCCGCCGCGGAACACTTCGCGTTGCAAGCAGGAGGCAATGAAATTGTGCACCGTTTTGCGTTTCCACGTGTGTTCGGGATCAAAGATCTCATACGGCTTGGTGTCGTCGATCACCTCGTCGTGCATGGTGATGACGTCGGCAATCGCTTTGCCGGTGGTACGATCGAACAAACGCCACAGTTTCTTAAAACCGGGGTTGGTGATCTTTGCCACGTTTTCGCTCACCTTGATACGGGAGACGATAGCACCGTTTTCTTCCACCGCCGCCAGTTTGTACACACCGCCGAACACGGGGTCGCTGGCCGCGGTGATGAGCCGCTCGCCCACACCGAAACTGTCCACGCAAGCGTTTTGACGGATCATATCGCGGATGAGATATTCATCCAGTGCGTTGGAGGCGGTGATGGTACAATCGGGGAACCCGGCTTCATCCAACATCTTACGCGCCTTTTGGCTCAAATAGGTGATATCACCCGAATCAATACGTATCCCCTTCGGGCGGCAACCCATCGGCACCAACACTTCGTTAAACGCACGAATGGCGTTGGGAACACCCGATTTCAGCACGTTATAGGTATCCACCAGCAACACGCAGGAGTGGGGATACTGACGGGCATACGCCTTGAACGCTTCCAGTTCGTCACCGAACAGTTGGATCCAACTGTGCGCCATCGTGCCGAGTGCCGGAATGCCCATGTCCCGTTCGGACAGCGCACACGCCGTGCCGTGACAGCCGCCGATGTATGCCGCGCGCGAACCGATCACCGCACCGTCCACACCCTGTGCACGGCGCGAACCGAATTCCATCACGGTGCGCCCTTCCGCCGCGCGCACAATGCGGTTGGCTTTGGTGGCAATGAGCGACTGGTGGTTAACGGTGAGCAATATCATCGTTTCGATGAACTGCGCTTGCACCGCCGGACCGCGCACCGTAATGATAGGCTCATACGGGAAGATGGGCGTACCCTCCGGTACCGCCCACACGTCGCAGGTGAAGCGGAAATTCGCAAGATACGCTAAAAACTCTTCGCTGAACAGTTTCTTACTGCGCAAGAACGCAATATCCCTTGCCGTGAAGGTGAGGTTTTTGAGATAATCCACCAACTGTTCCACACCGGCCATAATGGCGAAACCGCCGCCATCGGGAACACGGCGGAAGAACATATCGAAATAGGCGATGGTATCGCACTTTCCTTCTTGGAAAAATCCGTTCGCCATCGTAATCTCATAAAAATCCGTGAGCAACGTCAAGTTATCCTGACCATAC
>JAZNTC010000224.1:0-1644 GCA_045591605.1 Acutalibacteraceae bacterium
GAACGTATAACAAAACAAAAAAGACGGTCAACCGCTCGGTTGACCGTCTTTTATTATGCCCGTTGCCGTTTTGTGAGTTAAGTCGGAGGCCAAGCGGTCTTAGGAAGACAAGACTCACTGACAACTCCTTGGCCCACAGAACGACATGGCTACGACCCGACTTGAACGTATAACAAAACAAAAAAGACGGTCAACCGCTCGGTTGACCGTCTTTTATTATGCCCGTTGCCGTTTTGTGAGTTTGTACAGTTCTTCGGTGGCAAGTCGTGTTTTTGCCACGGGTACACTCGTATCTTTCGGAAAACAATAATAGAGTATCTTGCTGTCCCCGATACAGATCACATCACCGATCTCATACCAAAAATAATCGGCGTACAGACTATACGATGCCGACGGTGCTTGGGTGTACTCCAGCGTGCCGTCACATCCCGTCAGATGAAATCCTTCCTCTGCCGTGTGGGTGAGTCGTCCTTCCCCCACGCGGTACAAACAGTCGAAATCTTTCAACACACAAATATCCACCGCCGTATCCAGACGATACCGCCCTTCTTCCAACGCGCGGCGCACTTCGTCGCGTTGCCACCGATACCAATCCGGCACGTGGGTAAACGCGGCTTCGCGGTTGTCCGCTTGCAAAGCACCGTATGCGGTGAGGGTATACACAGCACCGCACGCCGTGCAGGTGAGTGTCACGCCACGCCCGACGGTTGCCCCCTCCACACCGCAATGCGGGCAGGTGTACAGCACGCGTTCCAACCCATCCGCACGAAACGGCTCATCGATGCACACGTGATTGTCCTGTTGCCAACGGAAATTGTCAAAGTCAAATTGCGCCGTTAAGATCTCGTTGACCTCTTCGGGCGACAATGCGGCAATCTCGTCGGGCGAAAGCAGATATTCCTGTTCGGCCGAAACCTTCACGCGCCGCTGTTGCAACCCGTTATACAACGGATCGTGACCGAACGCACCGAAGGTACGGATCATCACCACGGGGACACCCAGTTTTTTAATGAGTTTTCCCACGCTGTCGGGCAACGGTGTGGCAGTACCGTCAAAACTGTAACTCGCTTCGGGATACATCAACACCGAACATCGGCGCTTTTTGAAGGCGGTGATCAGTTCGCGCACCAGACGGGAATCGGTCACGAATTTTTGTGTGGGAATACACCCGAGTTGCCGCATCAACCAATGTTTCCCCACCAGTCCGTCCGACGTGCACACAATGTTATACCGACGCGGATACAGTAACTTGGATGCGATCTTCAAATCAATAAAACTCGAATGATTCATCAAAATCAGACAAGGTTCGCGTTTTCCCAGCCGTTCCATCCCGATGCGGCGACAGGAAAATCGTGTGCTCCACAGGGCAGGAATTGCCAAAAGCCGCACCAGTGTTGTGAACAGTATGTTGGGATTCTTGGCGCTGCGCACTTTCTTCGACGGTTTGTTCAACACGTCGCGAAAGGTCGCGTTTTTCACTTTGATCTTCATATGGTTCCTCCGTTAACACCCCTTAAGCAGAGGAGGCATATCCGAACCCGATGTTAACGGGCCGATTTTCCCCTCGGCTGTGTTAAAATGCTCGTAAATCCGCAAGGATCTACTGCGCTTTTGCAAGTCGGATCGTAGCCATGTCGTTCTGTG
>JAZNTC010000225.1:0-2558 GCA_045591605.1 Acutalibacteraceae bacterium
TGGCCTCCGACTTCGAGCAAAGACCGGCCACCAATGCGGCGGCAAGCATATCCGAAGAACGGCGCGTATCCTGCCCGACCAGCACGCAGGCGCGCTCCCCTTCTCCCACCGATACGCCCAGCGCACGGCCAATATTCATTGCCATATCACACGTCAATGCGGTGTTTGCCATACCGCGCACCCCATCGGTGCCGAAAAGTCGTCCCATATAATCACCTTATCCAAATGTCTGTTGTCCGGGTTGCGGAATATCCAGATGTTGATACGCCGCAGGCAACACCACACGTCCGCGCGGTGTGCGCGAAAGGAAACCGATCTGCATCAGATACGGTTCATACACGTCTTCGATGGTGACTGCCTCTTCGCCGATCACCGCCGCCAACGTGTCCAAGCCAACGGGACCGCCGTTGTAATAGTCGATCATCGCTTTGAGCATACGGCGATCCACCATATCCAGTCCCAATTCATCAATTTCCAACCGATCCAATGCTTTACGTGCGGCATCCGCATTGATCACACCGCCGTTCAAAATCTGTGCAAAGTCGCGCACACGTTTGAGCAAACGGTTCGCAATACGCGGTGTACCGCGGCAACGGGAGGCGATCTCGAGCGCCCCGTCCTCATCGCAGGGGATATCCAAGATGCCTGCCGAACGGCGCACAATCTTCGCCAGTTCTTCGGGGGTATACAATTCCAATCGCGAGATCACGCCAAAACGGTCACGCAACGGGGCAGAGAGTTGCCCTGCACGCGTGGTGGCACCAATCAAGGTGAATTTCGGCAACGGCAGGTGAATGGACATCGCGCCCTGCCCCTTGCCGTTCATAATGTCGATCGCAAAATCCTCCATCGCGGGGTAAAGGATCTCCTCCACCGTGCGCGGCAGGCGGTGTATCTCATCGATAAACAGCACGTCGCCCACGTCCAGGTTTGTGAGCATCGCCGCAAGGTCACCCGGTCGTTCCAATGCCGGACCGGATGTGATGCGGAAGTTCACACCCATTTCGTTCGCAATAATGGCAGAGAGGGTGGTTTTGCCCAATCCCGGAGGGCCGTATAACAGCACGTGATCCAGCACGTCGCCGCGCTGTTTCGCGGCATCAATAAACACCGACAGGTTTTCCTTCACCTTTTCCTGCCCGATGTATTCCGAAAGCGCACGCGGACGCAAGGAATTTTCGGTTTCATCCTCGGGAATGTATTCGGTGGTTACCATGCGGTTTTCGTAATCCATTTCCACGTCCCGTTACCCCTTTCGTGCCAAACTTTTCAATGCTTCGCGCACCAGTTCGTTCACCGGCCGTGCGCTGTCCAACCGCCCCACGGCGGCGGAGGCTTCGGATGCCGAAAACCCGAGCACCGTGAGCGCGTTCACCGCTTCGGCGGCGTTGCCTGCCGCCGAAATCGGACCTTGTGCCGCCATCGGTTCCCCTTCAAAGGAGACGGCGGTCATCTTATCTTTCAGTTCCAGCACCACACGTTGCGCCAGTTTCGGGCCCACGCCCTGTGCGCGGGTGATGGTTTTGTGATCCCCCGTGGCGATGGCCAGCGCCAGTTTGTCGGGCGACAGTTCCGACAAGATCGCAATGGCGGCTTTGGGGCCGACACCGCTCACCGAGGTCAACTGCAAAAAGCAACGGCGTTCCGCCGTGTCGGCAAAGCCGAACAATTCCATGGCATCTTCGCGCACGTTCAAAATGGTGTAGAGCATCACTTCCTCGCCCTGCGGCGGCAGTTCACGGGCGGTGTTCATGGTGATTTGGCACGCCATACCAATACCGCCGCATTCCACCACCGCCAAACGCGGTTCGATATGTATCAGTTTTCCGCGCACACTGTGGATCATTTGCTTTGCCCTCCCTGTTTCATTCTCTGTTGCAGCAACGCCTGTTTCAACGCCGTGCCGCCCGTCTGCCCGTGGCAGATCGCAATCGCAAGCGCATCCGCCGTATCATCGGGATGCGGTACTTCTTTCAAGTTCAACAGCCGACGGGTCATTTCCATCACCTGCGGCTTGTGTGCCTGCCCAAAACCGCACACCGCCGATTTCACCTGCAACGGGGTGTATTCAAACACCGGCACGCCACTTTGCTTCAATGCCAACAGCGTGACACCGCGCGCTTGCGCCACGTCGATCGCCGTTTTTTGATTATTTTGAAAATACAACCGCTCCACCGCCGCGGCATCGGGTTTGTATTTGGCACACAGTAACCCCAGTTGTTCATAAATGCATTCCAACCGCACCGCAAACTCCATCCCGGCAGGGGTGGTAATGGCGCCAAACGCGAGGGGGGTGAAACGACCGCGTTCATATTGCACACAACCCCATCCCACGATGGCATACCCGGGATCAATTCCCAAAATAATCACGGCCGCACCTCCTTTTCGCCCCCAAAAGCGGGCACTTCCCCTTATAAATGCTTATATTTAAAATATTATATCATATATACGCCGCGGTGGCAATATCCCAAAGGGGAAAATTTACATTTTATTTACTACCGAAGGGGAATAAAAAAGACGCCCGTCATACGGTGGGTGGTCATAGGGATAAAATTGGA
>JAZNTC010000226.1:0-9664 GCA_045591605.1 Acutalibacteraceae bacterium
GGAGTCGAACCACCACGGCGTGAGTCAAAGTCACGTGTCCTACCGCTAGACTACACCCCAGTATATATGAACTTTTGAAAAGGGGGTTTTTGTGGAATGAGGATACCAAAGCGGCATCCTCATTCAAATGGGCTGGGTAATCGGATTCGAACCGATGGTCTCCAGTGCCACAAACTGGCGCGTTAACCAACTACGCTATACCCACCATATATATGGCGCGCCTGAAGGGACTCGAACCCCTGGCCCTCTGCTTAGAAGGCAGATGCTCTATCCAGCTGAGCTACAGGCGCATATCGCTTGCGTGTGGAGCGGGTGATGGGAATCGAACCCACGCGACCAGCTTGGAAGGCTGGGGTTCTACCATTGAACTACACCCGCGTGTGATCGAGTGCTTCACAGCGTTCCTAATAATAGCACATTCCGCACCCGTTTGTCAAGTACAAAAATAAAAGAATTTATTTTTCTCTATGCAAGGTTAAGGTGCCGTGTTCGTCGTTCACCAAACAGACGTAGTCCCACAGGGTCTCCCCCTCCAAAAACGGGTTGGTATACTGTTGCAAACGGCGCATATCGGCCACGAATTGCTGTGCGGCGGCATAGGTGTTTTCGGAAAATTGCAAATCCACGATCTTCTTGCCATCCGCCACCTGCCATGCCACCGCCTCTGCGATGAGGGAACGGTCATCAGTGTCCAGATAGGCATTTTCTTTCACATAGAAGTTCGCTTCGGTTGCGGTGCAGGTGTCCACCCCGAGGTTATCCTTGCTCGGCGTATGGGTCTTTTCGATCGCCGCCGTATTGAGGTTAAAGAAGGTGTGTTGCAAGCGGTTGCCGGCATCGTTCCATGTGGGGTCCAAGTGATAGTTCAACCCGTCGATCGCCACCACGTTCCACATGTGTGCCGCTCCATCGGCCGTGCCGCTCACCAACGTGCAGGGAATATCGGCGCGGTGAAGCAACAACTGCATCGCACGGGAATACCCTTCGCACACCGCGCGCCCTTCCACCAACGCACCGTAGGCGGAAAACGCAGTGGTATGCATCGCGCTGTCGACGTCCGTATCCGCCGCCGCACGGTCGTATTCCACGTGATGAATCAATTTGTCGTGCAGGTGCAATTCGGTTGCGTACTCGTCTGCCCCTTTCGGCACAGATGCCAAAAATGCCCCTACCGCCGTTTCCAACTTTTCGGCGGCTTCACGGCGCGTTGCGGCATCCATCACAAAGGTGAGATAAAAGGTGTCGTAATAATCCGTGCCGTCCAGACGGTAGCCTTCATAACTGTAGGTGTTTCCCAAAAAATAAAAATGCGGATTATCGGTGGTAAACGCGTTGAACACCGTGCGCGCATCCACCGTGTCGGTGATCGGGGTGGGGAGAGACACTTTGATGCCTGTGTAAGGGTGGTCCGCCCCGTCCTCACCGGGAATGGTGAAAGATTCGTCCGCTTCGCAGTCGCGCACCGCGGTGTACAATGCGCCATACACCTCTTGCAGATGGGCAGGCAACACGCGATAGCACCACCCGTCGCGAAATTCCGCCAGATAGGCGGTGGGATCGACGGTGGCTTCTTCGGGGTTGGGCGTCTCTTGTTTTATGGGTATGGTGAGGAAACACCCACTCAACGCGAACAGCAAAGCGAGTGTGACAGACAAAGTCAGTATACGACGTTTCACGGGGTTTCCTCCTTCCCAATACAGTGTTCTTATCATATCATAAATCACGCGGTTTTTCTATGGGAACGAATGCCAAATTTCGCCCTTGTCGTTTCGCGGTTTTTGGGAGAATGGTTTGATTTCTCACCCTAACGGTTTTTCCGCCGCTTCAAACCGCATGGCTTCGCCCACACCAATGAATTCGCCCTGCACCGACACAACGGCGGCAATATCAAAATTGTTGCGACGCGCCATAGCCAGCAGGTCGGCACGTGCTTCGACAAAATCCGATGCCAAAATGTTCGAACGCGAAAGCGAAATGAATTTCTTGAATCCGCTGTCGCTGTCGTCGAACTGCCCGACAACGAAATACTGGTTGATGATGGCGGCCCAAATGTCGCCGTGAATGGTGGCGCGTGCCCGTCGGCCGCCGTGCCACGCGTCATAGCGCAAAAGGTCGGTCACCTGCGTGGCCGAGAGGGTGCGCGCGCCTTCGCGCAAGGTCACTGTGCCGCCGCCGGGTGCAGGATAGGATACCGTTTCGGTCAGATGAAAGAGCACCCCTTCGTTCAGATAGGTGACCAGTTGTTCCAAATTGCCGTAGGTCATAACAGCGTGATGCGGCATCTCCATGCCGAGCAAGGTACCGACCGCATCGCTCACCGCTTGCACGCCGCCGTTGCGATAGAGTTCAAACAACCGCATCTCCTGCGTGCCCACCGTCACCACCGTTTCGCGCGGAATGGGTACGGCACGCACACGCACCATCGTGGGCTCAAACGAGAGCACCGTGAATCCCTGTGCTTCACCGCTGTCTTCCGCAATGAGCAACAAGCGACGATTCTCTTTCACGGCAGGGATGATGGCGGTCGGTGCGGTGGTAGGGGTGGTGTCCTCGGGCGACGAGGTGGGCTTCCACCAATCCCACATCATCCACACCATCACGCCGCCAAACAGCAAAAACGCGACGATAAACGTGATGATAAACGCCAGCGCACCGCGCCCCTCCGACGTTGTTTTAGCCATAGGATCACCCCTTTACATAGTATCCGCTTTCATTATACCCTCTTAAAAATCGGAAAACAACAACAGAGCTGTAACCTTTTGGACATATTTTCGTAACAAAGTGCAAAACGCGAATGAGCCGGCATAAAAACGGAAGAAAATGAGAGAAAACAAAAGGAATCAGAAGAAACTGTTTGATAGATTAAACAAATTAAGAATTACCGAAAAAATCTTTACAAAATCCAAAAATTTCGGAAAAATTACGGTTGACAACCCTTGAAAGTTGTGGTATTATCATACAGCATTGTGGGCGGTATGCCCGCCAAATATCGAATTCAAGGAGGAAACACCATGTCTACTTTCATGGAAAAGCCCGCGAACGTCGAGCGTAAGTGGTACGTTATCGACGCTGCCGGCAAGCCGCTGGGCCGCGTTGCGGTCGAAGCTGCTGTGCTGCTTCGCGGTAAGCACAAGCCCACGTTCACTCCTCATGTGGACTGTGGCGATCACGTCATCATCATCAACTGTGCCAAGGCTGTTCTCACCGGCAACAAGGCGGAAAAGAAGGTCTGGTATCGTCACACCGGTTGGATCGGCGGTTTGAAGGCCACCAAGTATTCCACCCTGATGGCACAGCGCCCCGAAAAGGCAATGGAACTTGCCGTTAACGGCATGATCCCGAACACCACCATCGGCCGTGAGGCCCGCACGCGTTTGCGCGTCTACGCCGGCAATGAGCACAATCATGCCGCGCAGAAGCCCGAAGCGTATGAATTCTAAGGAAGGAGGCTGTCACAATGGATTTTAATGCTCGTCCGTATTTCTACGGTACCGGTAGAAGAAAGAAGTCGGTTGCTCGTGTGCGTCTGTACGCCGGCACCGGTAAGGTCACGGTCAACGATCGCGACATCAACGATTACTTCGGTCTGGAGACTCTGAAGCTCATCGTCCGTCAGCCTCTCGCGCTGACCGCCAATGAAGAAAAGTTCGACGTCGAATGCCGTGTGGCAGGCGGCGGTGTTGCCGGTCAGGCCGGTGCGATCCGTCACGGCATTGCCCGTGCTCTGCTGCAATATGACAGCGAGAACCTGCGCCCGGCGCTGAAGAAGGCCGGTTTCCTCACGCGCGATCCGCGTATGAAGGAACGCAAGAAGTACGGCTTGAAGGGTGCTCGTCGTGCACCGCAGTTCAGCAAACGCTGATTCTGTTTCGTACAAAACCAAAACACGCGTACCGTTTCGGTACGCGTGTTTTTTGTTTGACATTTTTGAGATGGCATGGCATGGTATGATGCTTCCCACAATATGGATCCGCCGGCCGGTCGTTTCCGAACACAAACGTGGACATAACGGTTCTCATACACAATGCATCCGTTGGCGCTTTTCTTCATTATATCCACACCGCGCCCCGTTGTAAACCCTTGACAACGGGGCGCGGAGGGGGCTTATGCGAACACCGATTCCACCCGTTTTTCGCAATCGGGCGGCGAATATTGCCAACGGGTGATGTGCCCGTCGGTTTGAAAATAGTGAAGCGGCGGCGGTGGTGCAGGCAGGGTGTCTTGCGTGTCGATAATGACCAACTTCAATTTCATGCGTGCCGGAAGAATGCTTTTTATGTATACACCGGCGCGCTGTCCCGATTGCACCCCTTCGCGCCATTCGGCAAGCCCTGCCAAATTGGGAGTGAGTTCCACAAAAATGCCATAGGGTTCCACCGACCGCACCACACCTGCCACCGTTTCTCCGACCGAAAACAGCGAGGCGTTTTCCTCCCACGTGCCGAGCAATTCCCGTTGCGACAGACAGATGCGCCCGTTTTCGTTGGAGGTGACCACCCCGAAAACGCTGTCGCCCACCGCAAAGCGATCGGACGGGTGGGGAATGCGGCTGACCGAAATGCCGGCAATCGGCATCAACGCAGGCAGACCGCACCCGATGTCGCAAAACGCACCGAAGGATTCCAGCCTTGTGATGCGTGCCGGGATGACGTCACCGGGGGTGAGATGATCGAGATACTCGCGGCGACACCGCTCCTGTGCGGCGCGGCGCGACAGCACGGCGCGCAGCTGCCCGTTTTGCTCTTCCACCCCCATCACGGTGAAGCACACGGGCTTGCTCACGCGTGAGATGAGCGCGATGTCGCGCGTGGTGCCCTCTGCAATACCCAACGCCCCTTCGGTGTAGGGGATAATCCCCTCGCCCGTGGGTAACTCCACATACAAATTGTGCGCCGCATCGCACCGCAATGTCCGTGCCTCCAAAATGGCGCCCGACGCCATTGCTTCACGCAGGGATGCCGCGTTTTGCAAAGCGGCGGTGTTGCGTGCACTCGCTAACAAACAGCCTTCCGGCGGAAAATATGTCATGGTTTTCTCCATCCCTTTCACAGAATTTTCCCGTTGTCGTTGATCCATTCTATGCAAAGGAGGGTGGGGACAGAACAAAATTTATGTTCCACGCCTGCTTACGACAAAAACGGCAAAACCGCCACCGTATAATGAGGAAAAAAGCACAAGGGACGTGGAATACGTGAAGGAAAAAGTAATGACGGTGCGCACGGGGGATGGCGCGGCGGCGCGCGGTATGGCGGCGGTATTGTTGCGCGTGGTGTTGGGGTTGCTGTTGCCGCGCGTGAGTGTGTATGGCGGATTGTCCCCGTTCGGTGTGGGACTGGCCGCGGCGGCGAGCGGCGGCAACACCTTGCTGACGGTGGTGTCGGTGTCGCTGGGATACGCGCTCGGCGGCAACCTGCCGTTTCTGTTTCGCTACGTGGCGGCGGTAACGCTGGCGGCAGGAATCCGCTGGTCGTTTGGCGGTGTGCGCGGTATGTGGGCAGACCGCCTGTTGCCGCCTGCGGCAGGATTCATTGCCACCGTTGTGGCAGGCGTGGTGATGCAGGTGGTAGGCGGTGTAACGGTATACACCGTGTTGCTGTTGTTATGTGAAGGGTTGCTTGCCGCCGCGTTTGCCGCCGTGTGCACCGTGGCCGAGCGGTTGCTGCCGCCAAGCAAACGGGAGGACGGCGTGTTCACCTTGCCCGAACAAGCGGCGGTGATCACGGTGGCGGCGGTGGCGTTGATGTCGCTTGTCACCATCGCACCGGGCGGTTTTTCAATCGGACGGGTGTTGTCTGCCGCGGTGGTGCTGTTGTTTGCACGCAGTGGCAAAGAAGCCGCCGGCGGCATCGCCGGTGCGGTGCTCGGCACGGCGGTGTGGCTGGTTTCTCCCGCAACGGGCACGTCTGCCGTGGCGTTGGCGTTTGGCGGTCTGGCGGCAGGGGCGGCGGCGCGCATCAATCGTTTTGCGGCGGCAGGTGTGTTTTTACTCTCCTCGCTGACGGTGGCGGTCGCAGGGGGCGACGGCACTGTCGTGGCACGCGTGGTGTATGAAGCGGTGGGCGGCTGTGTGTTGTCGTTGTTGATTCCCACCGCGTGGGACGGACGCATCAACGGTTTGTTTTTGCGCAAACGGGAAATGCCTGCCGTGGAAGGATTGCGCCGTTCGGTGGTGTGGCGGCTGGAATATGCCGCCCGTGCGATGGATGAGGTGGCAGGCACGGTGGACACGGTGTCGCGCCGCATGGCGGCGATCAGCGCCCCCGACATCGGCACCTTGTGCCGCGAGGTGTCGGAGGATTTGTGCCGCCGTTGTGCGCGGCATCCCTATTGCTGGGACAGCGGATTTTCAGATACGATGACGGCGTTCAATGCGATGGCGGCGGTGCTGCGTGAGGACGGTAAAGTGGAACGCGAACAACTCACGGGTCGCCTGCACGATTGTCCGCAGGCAGGGGCGATTGCTGAGCGTATCAACGAGGAATACGGACGGTTTGTGATGCGTGAAAATGCGTTTCGCCGTTTGTCGGAGATCCGCGCCGTGGCAGGAGATCAGTTTTATGCGATGGCATCCATGTTGGGCGAATTGTCGGCGGTGTTTTCGGATGCGGTAACGGTGGACGAAGCGGTGTCTGCCCGTGTGCGTGAAGTGTGTGAACGGCATGCCATGCCGCTTTCGGAAGTGTTGTGCACCGTGGGGTCGGGGCAACGGATGACGGTGGATATTTTGCTGTCCGACACCGCATTTTCCATGGACGAAACCGCGTGGCGCAAAGAGATGAACGAGGCATGCGGGCGGGTGTTCACACCGCCGCAGGTCACACGCATGGACAATGCCGCCCGTGTGGTGCTGCGTGAGCGACCGCGTTACAAAGTGGCGGTGGGACAAGCGCAACTCACCTCGTCGGGCGAGCGGTTGTGCGGCGATTCGGCCGAGGTGTTCACCGATGCCGAGGGGCGCACTGTGATGGTGTTGTCCGACGGCATGGGATGCGGCGGTCGTGCGGCGGTGGACGGTGCCATGGCGGCAGGGCTCACCGCCCGTCTGTTGCAGGCAGGATTCGGCGGAGACAGCGTGTTGCGCATGGTCAACGCCGCATTGATGGTGAAGGGCGGCAGTGAAAGCCTTGCCACGCTGGACGTTGCCACCATCGACCCGTTCACGGGGCGCACCGAATGGCTGAAAGCAGGGGCGGCGGTGTCGCTGTTGCTCAGCGGTGGGCGTGTCCACCGCATCGAGCCGAGTTCCCTGCCGCTCGGCATTTTGCGTGAAGTTACCTTTGCGCGCAGTGAGGACCATTTGGTGAGCGGTGACGTGTTGCTCATGTTCAGCGACGGGGCGGTGAGCGAAAGCACCACCGCGGTGGAAGAGGTGTTGCGCGACTTCGACACCGAAACGGGCAATATGCAAAATTTGGCGGAACAAGTGGCCACCGTGGCACGGCGCTTGCAACGCATGAAAGGTGGGCACGAGGACGACGTTACGGTGTTGGCGGCGCGCGTGTATATGCCGAAATAAACTGGATACAATACCCCCGAAAGGGGAGATATGTATGAACGATACGGTAGAACTGTTGCAAAGTTGTCACCGTGGCACCATCACCGCCATCAATTCGTTTGAGCAGGTGATGGACCATGTCGAAAGCGACAAGATGCGCTCGTGTTTGCAAAACTCCTTGCAACGCCACCGCACCATCAGCAAAGAGGTGGGGGAGAAACTGCGTCGCCACGGGGTGGAAGCGGAAAATCCCAACATGATGGCACGGGCGAGCGTGTGGCTCACCACCGAAATGCGTATGATGATGGATGCCAATAACCGCGACCACCAAATCGCCAAACTCACCATCAACGGGTGTAACATGGGCATACAAACGTTAAGCGAGGACATCAACCGCCTGCAAGCGGCAGACGGCGACACCGAGGACCTTGCCGCTTCGCTCATCACCGAAGAGCAGAAACTGATGGACGATTTGCGCATGTATCTATGAAAAAGCCGTCATTCCGAGGGAATGACGACATAATCGGCGCTATGTTATAATCGGACGAACAAGCACGCTCCCGACCAAAAATCGGGGGCGTGCTTGTTTTGTTTGAAGCGCACAGACATCTAAGCCTTTTCTTTTCGGGAAGAGAAAGGGCTTTTTTGCCGTGCGTATTTAGTCGAAATTTGGGTTTTCTCATAAAATAGTATTGTAATGCATAAAAATCTGTGGTAGAATGGTATGCGGAAAGGTGTATGCGCCTTTAACGAAAGCGCGGTCGTACAACATAATGCCGATTATGTTGCACGGTCAAGAACGGGGAGGAAATCGTCATGGCACAGATCAGAGAAGAAATTCGTTTCGGAGGAAACAATGAAGATCTCGTTTGGAAAAGTCCCATTCAGGATTTCAACACGGGTTCGGTGGTGATCGTCAACGAATCGCAGGGTGCCGTGTTCTATTTGAACGGGGAAGCGTCGGATGAACTCGGCGCCGGGTTGCACGTGTTGGAAACCTGCGAAGTGCCGTTCATCAAACGCATTATCCAGAAGATTCAAGGCACCAAAACGCCGTTCCAGGCGGAACTGTATTACGTCAACAAGGTGGAGGTTGCGCAACTGCGTTGGGGCGTGGGCGACATCACCTACCGCGAAGAGGGGTTTGTGTTCCCCATCGGTGCTCGCGGCATGTACAACCTGCGCGTGGAGAATGCGCGCAAGTTGATCGAAAAAATCAACGGTACCGAATGGGGCTTTAACCGCGACGAACTGGAAGACCGTTTCTTGGAACTGGTCAGCAGTGCGGTGGATAACGCCCTTATCAACGCGATCTACGACCAAGCAGGGTCGATCATTGATGCGCCGCGTTACAGAACGCAGATTATGAATGCGGTGCGTCCCGAAGTGGAGCAGATCTTTGCGGAATACGGCTTGAAGATCACGCAGTTCATCATTGAACGCATCCACGTGGACGAAGAAAACGAGAATTACCAACAGTTGTTGGATCTGCAAAAATTGCAGGGTGGCGGCGCCAAGGCGCGTATTTTGGAAGCGCAGATCGCCGCACAGGAAAAAGGCATTGCCGGTCAAGGCGAAGCGGCATACCGTGCCGCGCAGGGGTACACCTATCAGCAAGAACGTCAGTTTGACGTGCTGGGCACCGCCGCTGCGAACGACAACAGCATGGCAGGCGGCATGGCGGGCGGCTTCATGCAGATGGGTGTCGGTCTGGGCGCGATGGGTGCTGTGGGCGGCATGGTGAAGGAAAGCATGAGCGGCATGGTGGAGAATTTCGGCGGCATGATGAACACGCCGCAACAACCGGCCGCCCCTGCAGGGGACACCTGCAAGAACTGCGGTGCGGCCCTCACCCCCGGTGCGAAATTCTGCTTGGAATGCGGTACCAAGGTGGAGGTTGCACAGAAGAAGGTCTGTCCGCATTGCGGTGCCGAGGTGGCAGGCGGCAAGTTCTGCCCCGAGTGCGGCGGCAGCCTGCTCCCGACAAAAAAGACCTGCCCCTCCTGCGGCAACGTGTTTGAAAACGGCAAATTCTGCCCCGAGTGCGGCACAAAATGCGAATAAGGAGTGAGTCTTTATGAAAAAAACAAGCGTTTCAACATTGCTTCTCACCCTGGTGGGTGCGATATATCTGTTCATTAGTGTTATCCTTGGTATTCTCACCGAGGC
>JAZNTC010000227.1:0-6368 GCA_045591605.1 Acutalibacteraceae bacterium
AGCAGTGGTCGGACACACGCTCGTAGTTGGTGATCAGATCGTTGAACACAAAGCCAAGCTCGATGGTGCAAAGACCTTCCTGCAAACGCGCCACGTGCCGTTCTTTGAAGGTGGATTTCATCACGTCAATAATCTGCTCGATCGGCTCCACCTTGGCGGCCACGTCGGCATCGTTGTTGGCAAACGCATCGGCGGGGAAGTCCATAATCTCCACAATGGCAGCGGTCATACGGCTGAGTTCGCTGTGCGCCTCGGCCGAGAAGGCAATCTTCTTTTCGTAAATTTCTTGAGCAGTGTCCACAATGTTCACCGCGTGGTCGGAAATACGCTCAAAGTCGCCAATGGAGTGGAGAAGACGTCCCACTTCGTGGCTGTCGGCATCGGTCAAATCCACACCGGACAGTTTGACCAGATAGGTGCCGAGTTTATCTTCATAACGGTCGATCTGCCCTTCCAGTTCGCGCACACGCGCCGCCTTTTCGGCATCATAGCGCGCCACCAGTTCGATGGCGGCAAAAATGGATTCGCGGGTCAATTCGCCCATTTCCACCGCCAAGCGTTTACATTCCGAAACCGCCAGCGTGGGGGTGGCAAGCAAGCGTTCGTCCAAAAACACAGTGTGCGCTTTGGCACCGCTTTTGTCCGGTACCACCAGTTGAGCCAAGCGGACGATCTGTTTCTTGAAGGGACTGAGCACCAGCGCAATGGTCATATTGAAAATGGTGTGGATCAATGCCACTGAGAACATGGTTGCTTTGGTGGCGGAGAGGGAGGGGACAGCGACGTTCACGGCAATCAGGCCGATCATGAACAGGACGGTACCGATCATGTTCACGCTCATGTGAATGGCGGCCACGCGTTTGGCGCTCTTTTCGGTGCCGAGGGTGGCGATCAGCGCCGTGACACAAGTACCGATATTGGCACCAAGCACCAGCGGAATCGCCATTTCAAAGGTGATGGCACCGTTGAGCGCCAATGCCTGCACAATACCAATGGTCGCGGCGGAGGATTGAATAATGCCCGTAAATGCAGTCGAGATGAGCAATGTGACAATGGGGTTGCTGAACATGGTGAGGAAGACTTCCAAACCGCCCTTTTCCTCCACAATGCCCACCGCATTGCTCATCAGATCCATACCGACGATCAAAATGGTGAAACCGATGAGAATGACACCGATATCGTGATGTTTCTCTTTTTTGGAAAACATCCGCAACGCCGCACCGATCAAAGCGAGGAAGGGGGCAAAAATGATCGGCTTCAACAGCATCAAGAGCACGTTGCTGCCGCCGTCCACACCGGCCAAACTCAACAGCCAGGAAGTGAGGGTGGTGCCCACGTTGGAGCCCATAATGAGACCAAAGGTGCTGCCAAACTCCATAATGCCGGAGTTGACAAGGCCCACCAACATAACCGTCATAGCCGATGAAGACTGCACGGCAATGGTGATGCCTGCACCGAGCAAAAGGCTGAGCCAGTAATTGGACGTCACCTTTTTCATCATCGTTTCCAATTTACCGCCGGCCATCTTTTCCAGACCGGAGGACATCACGTTCATACCGTAAAGGAAGAACGCCAGACCTCCTGCCAAACCGGCAAGCATGGTTACAATATCTGTGCTTGTCATGATTCCCTCCTATACCGCCCGCAAAAGGTTCAAATAGAAAAAAGCCAACTTCCTACATTTAACAGTATACCAATCGTATGTCAAAATGTCAAGAAAATCGTCACACAAAATCGCACGTAAATGTGGGAAATGTGCTTTTCACCGTAAAATGGCAGACTTTTTATTGACAGCGGGAAAGTGAATATGGTGTCTTTGTCGATTGCACCGTTTTTCGCATCAACCACCGTCCGACCAACGCCGAACCGGTGGTGTACATTCACGATGTCATTGCAAAGAGCCACGCACTCGGCATGGAGAAAAAATTGGTGGATCAGGTTATCTACATCGGCGAACAGATGGAAGACGTGGACTGTTTCCGGATGTTCAACGAAACCGATATTTGATGCTCCGGTGTGGAATGGTGGCGGAGTGCAACTATCCGGCACTGTGGGTCTCTGTGATGATCCCGACCAAAAAGAGTGCGCGCGGTTGGATATGTTCCTTAACAAGATGAACGAGTACGATTCCGACCGCCTGAAAGCGTTTATCGTGTATGAACTGCCGGATCAGCCGAACATTCAATCCACCGGCAAGTGGGAAGGCGAGGCGCATTTCGGCTTGGGAAACGTGGATCCCGACATGACCATCACCACCCCGAAACCGGCGCACTGTACGGTGCAAAAACTGTTCAAAGGCGAATAAACAAAAAAGAACTCCTTGACCGTGGTCAGGGAGTTCTTTTTTGCAATTTTTGAAATATATCCTCTGCCGTGTCGGCAATGTGAGCGGCTTCCTCTGCCGTGCAGGTGTGCAGTGCACGCTTTTTCGGGCGCCCCCAAATCGAAAAGAAACGCGGACCGATCCACTCGTTTTCGCCGCAATCCTCAAACAGACCTTGCAACACCGCGCGGCACGCTCTGTGGGGTGGGGGAAACAGCACCCTCATGCACGGCTTGATGAGCCAATAGATCCATTTCGGGTAATGGGCGGTGATGCCCGTGAGGGTGATGCCGGGATGGGTGACCGCCAAACCGCCCTCGCCGCGAAAGAGGGCGTACAGCGCAAACATCAGGTGTCGCTTGGCATTGCCGTACACGCGGCCGGCCGCACGGCGAGTGGAAAAATCCACGTCGGCAGGGTCGGTTTTGGAATAGTTGTGGGCAATGCTGCCCACCGCCACCACGCGCACCCCATGCGGTTTCAGCGTTCGCGCAAGGTAATAGGGGGCGACAAAATTGATCTGGAACACGTTGTCCCACCCCGTGTCACACCGAAAACGGGGGACAGCGTATGCCCCGGCGTTCAAAATCAGCGCATACGGTGGGGTGTCACTCAACGCCCGTGCCGTTTGTGCCACGGACGAAAAGTCGGTGAGATCCATTGCCCGATGCGTCACCTGCAAGGAGGGGAACTCCGCGTGTAAGGTGTCGATCAGTCGTGCCGCTTTTTCGGCGTTGCGATCAAGCAACAAAAGGGTTGCACCGCGTGCCGCCAACGCGCGACACAATGCCTGTCCGATACCACCCGTTCCACCGCTGATCGCCACCGTTTTCCCACAAAGGCTATTTGTCATCCCGTCACCTCCCGTTTGCATGTGCACCTTCTTTTGGTAGTATAGCACATACGTGCGGTATTTTCAACGAAAAAAGAACGGGGGTGTATGTGTTGGTTGCACACGGTTTTGCGTTCCCGCGATTGGTTTGACGTTACGCTTTGCACGCTGATTTGTCTTGCGGCGCTCGGTAGCGCGGCGTTGCTTGCAACCTGTCGAAAAGCCCGACACGGCTGATGTTCCAACACAAAAGAACCGCTGTGATATTTCACAGCGGTTCTTCTCTTTTGCATTATTCTTCAATGATGGTGGTGTAGGTTTTTTCGTTCAGCACGAAGGGCACCTTCACGGGGGCCTCCTCCACGAATTCAGCGGTCACGTTCTTCATACGGATGGTCAACGGCTCATCCTTGCAACCGACCAAAATGGAAGTGTCTTTCAAATCGGTGAATTTCACGTTTTCAAAGGTGAATTCCTTCAAATGCGTGCCGCTCTGCAACGGACCGATGTCGGCGGTATAGTACAAAATACGTTCAGCACTTTCGATCACGCAGTTTTTGAAATGCAGATCCGATGCCTCGTAGGGGAAATTGGTACTTCCGAAATACTCCACCAAATGGATCATGTTGTGACGACCTTCGGTGCGCGGCAACTCGTCGTTTTTGCCCTTAACAACGGTTTTTCTGTGCGGATAGTAGCCGGGACCGTAGGCATACATATCTTCCACGTGGACATTGACACCGCCCATACGGAACATACTGCAAGAGGTGTTGAGCACACACCGTCTTACCAACAGGTTCTTCACGTTGATGCCGGCGATGCAATCGTCACCCGTGCGGAACAGACAATCTTCGATCAAGGCATCTTCGGTGCAGTGCAGATGAATACCGTCCGAACCGCCAAGGCAAGTTACACGGCGCATGGTGAGGTTACGACAGTTGTTCGCCTCGTGCAGGAAGTTGCCGCTGTGCTGGGCGGTGTATCCTTCGAACAATACGTTTTCACAGCAACTGAAGAAGATGGCGTGCGGTCCGCGATATCCTTCCTCACCGTCGGGATCGTAGCAGTTTTGACCGTCGATGATCGAATCCCATTCGCCGATAATGGATACGTTTTTCTCACCATAGGAGGTGATGATCGCGCGGCGATAGGTTTCCCACGGCTGACCGTAATATTGTGTGATGAGTTCCATATCCGAGCGCATCTCAACGTGTTCGGGAATGGGGAAGAGTTCATAATCGTCGCAGTTGTCGCTGCCGACCAGGCGCGAGCCGGTTTCCAGATACAACGTGGTGTTGGAATGCATGTACAAGGCGGCGGTGTAGAACGTGCCTTTCGGGATGACCACCGTGCCGCCGTTTTCTTTGCAAAGGTCAAAAACGGCTTGGATCTTTTCGGTTTGCAGTTCACGGCAATCGCTTGCGACACCGTAATCAGTAATGACATAACGAGACATATTGATACCCCTCTCAGCGGTTATATTTGGTTTCATATTACCAGAAATACAGCCGTGTGTCAATAGGGAAGAAGGGTTGGAGTATGATTAAACAGTGAAAAGCACCCCCGTACGGTAGGCGCTTTTTTGTTGATTTATACGCCGAGCAACTTGTGCACGACAGGCCAGGCATCGTCGGCATAAAAGCGGTGTCCGCCGTTGCCTTTCACCAGCACGCAACGGTCGGCATCTGCGCCGTATGCCATGCGCCCTTTTTCGAAGACCTCTTCGGCGCCGAACAGGGGGAAGATGGGATCTTCCTTACCGGACACCTGCACAAAACAGGCGGGGTGCGCCATCGCCATCAGATCGTTCATATCAAAATATTCCGAAATGTGGGGCACGTAGTTGCAAGTGCAGTGGGGCATCGCACCGATGGAATCCTTGAAGGTGCACATCGCACACGACGGCATTGCCAGCACCAGACGCTCGTCCATCGCCGCGACATATGCGGTCGCCGTGCCACCGCCGGAGTTGCCCATGCAACACATCTTCGTAGTGTCCACCTTATCGGCAAAGTCGCTTTCGATGACGTCCAGCAGGCGGGAAATATCCCACACGCGCTCGCCAATCGTGGTGCGCCCCATCATAAGGGCGGTCATGCTGGATTCCGCGCAATGCGGTCCTTTATCGTCGCCGCCGCACTCGCCAAAGTTGCGCTGATCCATGGCAATTGCCGCAAATCCCTCTTTAATCGCGCGCACACAGAAATCGCGGTCGCCGCCGTTCATGAGGACTTCGTCGCCGTCATATTTCGGTCTGCCGAGCGAAATGTGCATGCCGCTGGAATGTCCTTGCAGGCAAACGATAACGGGCGGTTTTTCCACCCCGTCGGGAAGCCACAGATGACACGGCACACGGTAGCCTTCTTCGCTTTGGAAGGTGAAACGGATCTCGGTTGCACCGTCGATCTTTTCCTCGTATTCCACCCGAAGATCAGGGTCAACTTTTTCAAATTTGTCCATGCCCAGAAGCTCGGACAGTTTTTGCTTTGCCGCCGCTTTCCACTCGGCGAGTGAGCCGCCGTCATAGGACATGGAGGGAGTCACCTTTTGAATCTGTTCTCTGTTGTGATCGTATGCTATTTTCATTGAAAAACGCCTTCCTTTCGTTGATGGGCGTGTTCAAATACTCCGACAAGGCCACCCGATTTTCACTCTGCAAACTCTCGATAAATTTGAAAGTGATTGCAAGGTGGTTATAACAGAATTCTGCCTTATTGTCAATAACGTTGCCAATATGTTTTAAAAAAATTTCAAAAGTGCAATGTGTTGTACGATCGCTGTTATGTAGCATCTTGCACCGCCGCAAGATTTGTGCTGAAAATGAAACCCACAAGCAGAAAGTTTCATTTTCACATAGGTTATCGGTGAGGTTACCATATGCATTTGCACACGAAACAAAGAAAAATCACAACCCACGGATGTGGGTTGTGATTTTTATGGTTGGGTGGGAGGGACTTTCATGTTTTGTTGCAGCGTAACTTTTTCGGTTTTGCCAAAGGCAAAATGTCGCCTGTTTAAGGCGACAAGAAAAACGTTACACGGACTTCGCCACAGGCGAATGTCCCGTTGCGTGGGAGGGACTTTCTTCTCCGGCTATCGAACAGTCCACCGGACTGTTCTCCCAAACTCTTTGCTCGTTTCTCTCGCAGAGTTTGGAGGTCGTCTTAAACTTCGTTTAAGCCACACGACCTTCGGGTTTCTCACAAACGCTTC
>JAZNTC010000228.1:0-2288 GCA_045591605.1 Acutalibacteraceae bacterium
AGCCCGCTTGGCCCCCGACTTGGGCAGGCGCCCGATGCCGCCGCCTTTGGCGACCGCGATTGCAACACGTTGGCGCGCATTGCCGCCTCCCCTGCTTTTTCCGCCGCCACACTGTGCGAACTTGGGCTTGGTAATATCGACGGCGTGACCTGCCTGCCGCGCACCGATACACCGCGTGCCGCCGTGGCACGTCTCTGCGAACAAAGTGCCGGCAAAGACACCACCATCGGGCATTGGGAACTGGCCGGCATCGTGTCAGATACGCCCCTGCCCACCTATCCCGACGGATTTCCGCCCGAGGTGTTAGAGGCTTTTTGTGCCGCCACGGGACGTGGAGTGCTGTGCAACCGCCCGTATTCGGAAACGCAGGTGATTGCGGATTACGGTGAAGAGCATCTCAAAACGGGAGATCTCATTGTGTACACCTCGGCGGACAGCGTGTTTCAGATCGCGGCGCACGAAGATGTGGTGCCACCTGCACAACTGTATGACTATTGCCGCAAGGCACGCCGCATTTTGTGCGGCAAGCATGCGGTGGGGCGTGTGATCGCACGCCCGTTCACGGGAAAGGCAGGCAACTTTACACGCACCGCCAATCGGCGCGATTTTTCGTTGGCGCCGCCACGCACCACTCTGTTGGATGCGGTGTTCGCGGCAGGACAACACGTGTGTTCCGTGGGAAAAATTGTGGATATTTTTGCCGAGCGTGGTATCCGCGATGCGCGCTTAACCCATTCCAACGCCGAGGGAATGCAAACCACACTGGATGTACAAGCCGAATCCTTTACAGGCCTGTGTTTCACCAACTTGGTGGATTTTGATATGTTGTACGGGCATCGGCAGGACGTGGACGGCTATGCCGCCGCGGTGGCGGAGTTTGATCGCTGGTTACCTGCGTTTTTGAACGAGATGAAACCGCACGACCTCTTGTTCATCACCGCCGATCACGGGTGCGACCCCGGTGACAGCCACACCGACCACACACGTGAATACGTGCCGTTGCTGGCGGTGGGCGATGCGGTGAAACCGTGCAATTTAGGCACGCGCCCCACCTTTGCCGATCTTGCCGCCACGGCGGCGGAATGGCTGGGGGTGCCTTTTTGCTCGGACGGCACAAGTTTTTTGAAGGAGTTGACGGGAGAATGACCCCACACGATCTGGCAAAAGCGGCAATCAATGCCATGGCGCGCGCCTATGCCCCCTATTCGGGCTTCACGGTCGGGGCGGCGTTACTGACCGCCGACGGGCGCGTGTTCACGGGATGCAACATTGAAAACGCCTCCTTTTCCCCTACCGTGTGCGCCGAGCGCACCGCCGTGTTCAAAGCGGTGAGTGAGGGCGTGCGCGACTTTTCCATGCTGGCGGTCGTCGGCGGCAAGGGCGGAACAATAACGGGTGCTTGCCCCCCGTGTGGTGTGTGCCGTCAAGTGCTGGCGGAATTTTGTCCGCCCGATTTTCCGCTGTTGCTCGTGAAAAGCGAGAACGAATGGGAAACCGTGACCCTTTCCGATCTGTTGCCCCGTGCATTCGATATGGAGGGTGCGGTATGACGATGTATGATATTCTGAACCAGAAAAAACACGGCAGTGAACTCACCGCCGAAGAGATTGCCTTTTTTGTGGAAGGATACACCGACGGGCGCATTCCCGACTATCAGGCCTCTGCCCTGACCATGGCGATCTGCCTGAACGGGATGACCGCCGAAGAGACCGCCATCCTTACCGATTGTATGGCGAAGTCGGGCGACACGGTGGATCTCACCCGTTTCGGCACCTTGTCGGTGGACAAACACAGCACCGGCGGTGTGGGCGACAAGACGTCGCTCATTGTGGCACCCATCGTGGCGGCGCTGGGCGGTAAAGTGACCAAAATGTCGGGGCGCGGATTGGGGCACACCGGCGGTACGGTGGATAAACTGGAATCCATCCCCGGGTTTCGCACCTCCCTCTCCCCCACGGAATTTTTAGAGCAGATTGACCGTGTCGGCATGGCGGTGATCGGGCAAAGCGGCGATTTGGCACCTGCCGACAAAAAGTTGTATGCCCTGCGCGACGTGACCGCCACGGTGGACAGCATTCCACTCATTGCCTCCAGCATTATGAGCAAGAAGTTGGCGGCCGGTTCGCACAACATTGTGTTGGACGTGAAGGTGGGCAGCGGCGCGTTCATGAAAACGCCCGAAGAAGCCGAACGGTTGGCGCGTGAAATGGTGCGTATCGGGCAGACCTGTGGGCGAAACACGGCGGCACTCATCACCGATATGGACACACCGCTGGGATGTGCCATCG
>JAZNTC010000229.1:0-2136 GCA_045591605.1 Acutalibacteraceae bacterium
CACTGCCATCTCCTTGGCTCACAGAACGACATGGCTACGATCCGACTTCCTGTTGCGCCTGCTGGTGATGGTGGCGGCCGTCACCGCCTTGTTCTTCCTTTCGTATCTGCCGTGGCTGATCCGTGACCGCCGTTCCAAGGCGATTGCCCCTGCCGACCGCTTTAAAAAAGATCCACAATGACAGAAGGATGCGTTATGTCTGTTTGTCGTTTCGGAATCATCGGGGCAGGCAACATTGCCGTCCTTTTTCGCAACGCCGTGAACCGGTAGAAAGCGCCGCCATATACGACACCGTATTGTGCGGAAAACCGTATAACGGGAATTGATTTTTGCGCACCGCTCTGTTATAATAGAGGTATACCAATATTTAAGGAGGTTTTTGTTATGCAAGCAAAAGTACATGAACTGCTCAACCAACAGATCAACAAGGAATTCTATTCCGCGTATCTGTATCTCGATTTCTCCAACTATTTTGAAGACGTCGGTCTGGACGGATTCGCCAACTGGTACAAGATCCAGGCACAGGAAGAGCGCGATCACGCCATGCTGTTTTACACCTATCTGCAAAATGAAAACCAGAAGGTCACGCTGGAAGCCATTGCCAAACCCGACAAGGTGCTCACCTGCCATATGGACGTGCTGAAAGCCGGTTTGGAACACGAGGAATACGTCACCTCTCTCATCAACGACATCTACGCCGCGGCGTACGAGGTGCGTGATTTCCGCACCATGCAATTCCTCGATTGGTTTGTGAAAGAGCAGGGCGAAGAGGAGACCAACGCCAACGATCTGATCACCAAAATGGAATTGTTCGGCTCCGATCCCAAGAGCTTGTATATGCTCAATCAGGAACTCGCGGCGCGCGTGTATTCCGCCCCCTCGCTGGTATTGTAAGAATGAGCGAAGCACCCACCGTGAGGTGGGTGCTTTTTATTTCCCATATATTTGTCAAAATATTTTTATGCGCGGTATTGATTGTCCCCCGAAAATGCAGTATACTATTTTGCGAGGTGATGTTACTATGACAATTACAAACGACATCAAATATATCGGTGTAAACGATCATAAGGTCGATTTATTCGAAGGGCAATACGTTGTGCCGAACGGTATGTCCTACAACTCCTATCTCATCCTGGACGACCAAGTAGCGGTTATAGACACGGTGGATGCGGGCTTCACCCACGAGTGGCTGGACAACCTGCAAAACACCTTGGGCGGTCGCACCCCCGACTATCTCATTGTGCAGCACATGGAGCCCGACCATTCCGCCAACATCATGAATTTCACAAAGGCGTATCCCACGGCGAAGATTGTGGCATCCTCCAAGGCGTTCATCATGATGCAAAATTTCTTCGGCACGGATTTTGCCGACCGCCAAGTCGTGGTGGGCGAAGGCGACACCCTCACCTTGGGTCGCCACGTGCTCACCTTTGTAACTGCGCCGATGGTGCATTGGCCCGAAGTCATCGTGACCTATGACAGCACCGACAAAGTGCTGTTTTCGGCCGACGGATTCGGCAAATTCGGTGCGCTGGACGTGGACGAGGATTGGGCGTGTGAAGCGCGCCGTTACTACATTGGCATTGTCGGGAAATACGGCGCGCAGGTGCAAGCCCTGCTCAAAAAAGCGGCGAATTTGGACATCCAAACCATCTGCCCCCTGCACGGTCCCGTGTTAACAGAGAATCTCGGCTACTACATCGGGTTGTACGACACATGGTCGAGTTATCAACCGGAGGAAGAGGGCATTGTGATCGCCTATACGTCGATATACGGCAACACCAAAAAGGCCGTGATGCAACTGGCAGACGCGTTGCGTCAAAACGGTTGCCCGAAGGTCGTGGTGAACGATCTCGCCCGTTGCGACATGGCGGAAGCGGTGGAAGATGCGTTCCGTTACAGCAAATTGGTGCTCGCCACCACCAGCTACAACGCCGATATTTTCCCCTTTATGCGTGAGTTCATCGACCACCTGACCGAACGCAATTTTGCAAACCGCACGGTGGCGTTTATGGAAAACGGCAGTTGGGCACCGCTCGCCGCCAAAATTATGCGCGGTGAATTGGAAAAATGCAAGAATCTCACCTTTGCCGAAACGAGTGTAAAGATTCGCTCGGCATTGAATGAGGAAAGCAG
>JAZNTC010000230.1:0-9571 GCA_045591605.1 Acutalibacteraceae bacterium
GCATTACTTCGCCCGATCGGAACAAAAATCCCTCGAAATCTCCTCACTATGAGGTCGTAGATTTTGGAAAGAGCGGATTTTTGTCATGTCAAGGCAAAAACGGAGGTAATCCTCGTGGATTACCGAGTATTTTAACACCGACAGGGCGAAAATCCGCCTTCCCAAAACGGTGTTCGGATTTGTCGGTTTAACCTGCTCGCGCAGAAAACAATAAAAACTTCTCAGAAGGGAACGATGTAAAAATGGAACGTGTAAAAAAACTGCTACATCGGTATTTTATTCAGGCGATGGGCGCGATGGCACTCGGTTTGTTTGCTTCGCTCTTGATCGGCACGATATTTACCGCACTCGGCATGATTCCGCATTGTGCTTTTTTTACCGATATCGGTAAATTTGCGCAAGCGATGGCCGGTCCTGCCATGGCGGCGGCAATCGCCTACTCGCTCAAAGCCGATCCGCTGGTCATCTTCTCGGCCGCCGCGGTGGGTAACGCCGCCAACACCTTGGGGGGCGCCGGCGGTCCGCTTGCTGTGTTCTTCATTGCCATTGCCGCCGTGGAATGCGGTATGCTGGTTTCCAAAAAGACGAAGGTGGACATTTTGGTCACCCCCTTCACCACCGTGTTGGTGGGCGGTCTGCTCTCCCGTTGGATCGCACCGCACATCGGCACATTGGTTGGCTACATAAGCAGTTTTATCGGCTGGGCGGCGTTGCAAGCCCCGTTTGTGACGGGCATCGTTGTGTCGGTCGTGGTGGGCGTTTGCCTGACCTTGCCCATCTCCAGCGCCGCCATCTGCGCCGGTTTGGTGCTCACGGGAAGCGCCGTGGCTGTCGGCGGTTCGGAAGGACTTGCCATTGCCGGTGCGGCGGCGGTGGCCGGTTGCTGTGCACAGATGGTTGGCTTTGCCGTCATCAGTTTTCGTGAAAACGGGTGGGGCGGCGTGGTATCGCAGGGCATCGGCACCAGTATGTTGCAAATGCCGAACATTCTGCGCCATCCGCAAATTTGGATCGCCCCCACGCTGGCATCCGCCATCACGGGACCGCTCGCCGTGTGTGTGTTCCAGCTGAAGATGTACGGTGCCGCCATCAACTCCGGCATGGGCACTTGCGGTCTGCTCGGCCCGATCGGTATGGTGCTTGGGTGGCTGGATCCTGCCAACGGTTACCAAGGTCCGCTCGGCTCGTTGCAATGGATCGGGTTGGCACTCGTTTGCTTTGTGTTGCCTGCCCTGCTCTCGTTCGTATTCAATGAGATCTTGCGTGTGATCGGTTGGGTCAAAACAGGCGATATGAAATTGGAGTAAATCGTAACAAAAAACGTGAGGTGTCAATGACACCTCACGTTTTTTAGTTCCATCAAAAAACCCAATAACCCAACACACCACCCAACACGCCAACAAGTGCGCCGAGGATGACATCCCATTCATCGTGCACACCGCCGAGCACACGGGTGACACACAGCAACACCCCCACCACGGTGAGCACCGCGCCGAGCAACGGCAACAGCCACCAGGCGGTGGTGGCGATCATCCACACCGAAAAGGCGTGTCGGCTGGGGCACGAACACCCTTTGGTGTCTTTTTTGATCAGTGGTTCAATGGAAAGCCGCTCATACGGACGGGGGCGATTGATCAAACGGCGTGCCAGCGAAACGAGCACAAGCCACGCGGCAGGCACCCACACGGCACGCCACGGCACGGCGGCGTTTCGCCACCATGCGAAGGCCAGCAACAAGGGATAGGCAATATACACGATAACCGTCAGCACCTTGTCCACTACGGGAATCACACGTTTCCCACGAAACGGTACACTCCACCGTCGATAGCGTTCGGCCGTCATGAGACTCCCCCCCCTTTCTTCATACGTTCATTGTATCACGAACCGCCCGTTCTGTCCATCTCTTTTTCATAAAGAAAAGGACACCCACAGGCGTCCTTTTTCGTTTTTGTTTTCCGCAGTTTTTGTCAAACAGACATTACAGTTTTTTGCCGCAAAAGGCGCAGAAGGATGCGGGAGCATTCAGTTTTTTGCCGCATTGAGGGCAGAAATTGAGCGGTTTTGTTTCTTTGAGAGAGGAT
The DNA here is from genome assembly GCA_045591605.1 of Acutalibacteraceae bacterium. Classification (GTDB taxonomy): domain Bacteria; phylum Bacillota; class Clostridia; order Oscillospirales; family Acutalibacteraceae; genus SIG588. The sequence continues at coordinate 2,082 of JAZNTC010000230.1, forward strand.
TCTTCTTCTCTGCCGTTCACGACCCATTTGGTAACGAGTTTGTTGTCCACATAATTCCAGTATTTTGAAGATGTAAGTTGAGTGGAGAGCGCTTCTATCGTTGTAGCATCCAACACGTCAGGCCCCTGCAACGTGGATATGTACTCATAAAGAGTATCCACCGTCAGTGTCGTATACTTGTCGTTCTGGGGAAAGGTGGACATGTCGTATTGTACGAACTGGTTTTTAGGATAACTTAAAACCAACAAGTTGCGGTGCGGAATGTTGCCGAAATTTTTTACAAACGCATTTTCGTGCTCGGAAATTTGCTCATACGGATTGCGAATTTCAGCCGACGTAACGACTCTGCCGTCACCGGGTAATTTGGTTTTAATTTCCACCAAAAGTACACCTTTGGAACAAACAATAATATTGTCGATTTCTTGCGAACCCGGATTATTGTAAGGTAAACGAACCGAGAAGAACGCATTCAACGAGGCGTTTGCCGCAAGGCGCGACAACGAAAACCACACGTTGGCTTCACCGGCATCGCCAATGGCTTTGGTATCCACCACGCGGCTGAGATGGTCCACCGAAAGGCGAATGAGCGCTTCGCGAATGGCCAGTTTGGTTTCGGTCTTGATACCATTGTTGTTCACAATATAGCTGTTAAACGTATTTTTCCAAAGCGCCGTGTTTACCCCACGCCCGTTAGACATCCCGAATTTGAACAGCTCGTCCACGCTGTTGAGTTCGTTCAACAAAGCGACGGCCGTTGCCTCGCACGGATTTGAAATCACAGTCTGAAAAGCACGATCCAATCGAGAAGCCTGCTCAAGAGCGCCAAAGGCCGCACTGTACACATTGCCGAACGGATTTCTCATAAAATCTTGCATCGTCGGTTTTTTCTTATATCGTTTCACGGAAGAGACGATGATAACCACAAGCAAGATAATAAAAATCAAAAGCACGAAAACAATCGGCAAAAGCATAAGATACTCCATTCCGCATCCCCCTCTTCCTTATCTCCAAGTGATTGTAGCATATTTGAAAAGAAAAAGCAACAGAGAAAGAGCCCGTTTCGTTAAACGGACTCTTTCGTAATTTGTTTATCGGTTGTTACCGCAATTTTTGTCAAAACTCGGGTTGCAGGCGTAGAAGTTCTGTGCGTTCAAGCGGTCGCTCGCAAGACGCAAGCCTTCACCGAATCGTTGATAGTGCACAAGTTCGCGCTGGCGCAGGAATTTCAGCGGTTCACGCACGTCGGGATCGTCGATCAAGCGCAACAGGTTATCGTACGTGGTGCGCGCTTTTTGCTCGGCGGCCAGGTCTTCGTGCAGGTCGGTCAACACGTCCCCTTTCACTCCGATATATTCCGCGCGCCACGGCAAACTCGATGCCGCCTGGGGATACACACCCGACGTGTGATCCACAAAATACTTGTCGAACCCTGCGCGCTTGATTTCATCGGGCGTGAGGTTGCGCGTCAACTGATACACGATCGCCGACACCATTTCCAGGTGTGCCAGCTCCTCTGTGCCAATGTCCGTCAAGATCCCCTTCAATTCAGCATACGGCATGGAATACCGCTGATGCAGATACCGCATGGATGCACCGAGTTCCCCATCGGGACCGCCGATCTGGCTGATCACAACTTGCGCGATCTTGGGGTTGGGGTTTTTGATTTTTACCGGATATTGCAATTTCTTCTCATAGATCCACATGATTCACGCACTCCTCTCACATCGTTTCCCACGGCCACGGATCGTCCACCCACGACCAACGGTCGGGGTTTTGTACCGCGGCCGCCACGTTTTCATACGGACCGAAGTGGCTTTCGTACACCTCGACCAACTCGGTACGCTTGCGGCGGTATGCATACATCAATTCCAACGCCTCTTTGTCGTCGGGATGGGTATCCAAATAGAGATTCATCTCCACCAATGCGAAATCATACGCCGCAATGCGACGTTTCAGTTCGCACGACGTCATGCTCATACCATTCACCGTGCGCACCCCCCTGCCAAAAACGGTTTGTCGAGAACCGGGAAGATTGTGCCACGGGGGAATCCGCATTCCGGCTCATACACCTGACCCAAATCCTGCGGCGGTACAAACGCCAACACGGGCAACCACTCGTCCCGACACGTGTCAAGGGGCGGTGTCTGCCGTCCTATCATATCGTTTCTCACTTCGTCACGCTCCGTATTCAAAATCGGACATTCGTCCTCACTCCACTGTATGACGAATCCGCACCGTGAGTGCAAAAAAACAACGTGTGCAAAACGTTTTGCACACGTTGTTTTTTGTCATTTCGTTATCATATCTTCTCGCCGCAGGATTTGCAATACGCCGCATCCTGATCGTTCAGGCCGCCGCACGCAGGGCAACGAATGGCATTTCTGCTTTCCGCCAATTTTCCTTGCAATTTTGCCAAACGCTCATTCAACTCATCAATGTGCATCACACAGGTGTCCATCAATTCGTCGATGTCCTCGGACCCTTTTTTTGCATCGAACACCAACCGACCAAGACCTTCAAAGGTTGCCGCCAGTTCGCGTTCCACGCGGTTGATCTCCATCTTCAATTTGGTGGTATCAATAAATTCGCCCGTTTTCTTCTCAGCGGTTTGCACCGCATCCTTTGCCATATTCAAAAAGCTCTCAAACGTTGCCATCACGGAAATCCTCCTTCGTATTTCTATATTCCAGTATACACGACTTTTCAAAAATGTCAATCGTCATTCCAAAAACTCACGCAAAATACAGTCCGACGGCAACAAATTCTGCGACAACGGCACAAACCCTTCCAATGCACCGATCAAATGTTGTGCCGTTTCATACATTGCGTGATGCGGCGCAATTGTGCGCAACAGCGGCAACGCCTGTGCCGCCAGCATACACGGTTCAAATGCGTGGGTGGTATCAATGGTCATATCCACCGTGTGGGCGAAGGGAAACAAATAGGTGTCCTCCCCACGCAACACCTGCGGCCACATGGTCAAGGTGGCGGCGGCATCGGTGCCGCGATGCTTGTCATCGCGCACCATTCGCCGCACCAGACGCGTTTCACGGCGCGAGAGCAACATCTCATGCCCATCGTAAAAACGGGAACGGGTGTGAATAAACAGCTTTTTCACGTGCTTTTCGGGAAGTTGCTCCAGAAGTGTCGGGGACAATGCGTGAATTCCCTCAAAGATCACCACCGCACGGTGGGTCAACGTGAGCGCGCGCTTATCGGGTTTCGGCACACCTGCCTTGAAATCGTATTGCGGAATTTCGGCGTACCCTTCCTCTAACAAGGAACGAATACACGCCGCCAACTGTTTCAGATCCAGCGCTTCGGGGGATTCGTAATCGAAACTGCCGTCGGGCAGTTGCGGTGCCAATCCGCGCCCACGGTAAAAATCATCCAGCGACACCACAAACGCATCCATACCGCCGCGGCGCAAACCGTCGCACAGCAGGTTGGCGGTGGTGGTCTTTCCCGACGAACTCGGTCCTGCCAGCAACAGCACACGGCGTTTCACGTTTGGATCGTTCAAACGGGCACACACGTCCTCCACGTTACGGCGGTAACGGTCGCATTCCGTGCGGATGAATCCCACGGGATCGTTGGTCGCTTGGGTGTTAATCTCCTTTTGTTGAAGCACACGGCGGATAGGTTCGGTAAAACTCATAGATCGGCTCCTTTCTGCGCAGCATTTCCTCAAAATTCGCGTTGTACTCATACGGGAATTTGTAGTTGAAAATGCGTTCCAAATAGTGTGTGCCGGCTTGTTTGAGTTTGGTCACCGCACCGGCACCCACACCGAATATCGTATGTGTTTCATCCATGATATAGACGTTATACAACCCGTCTTTTCCCTCTTTCGACCATCCCACGTTTTCTTGGTTACCTGCCATACGGCTTTGGCGATACAGGTAATACGGGTGATATCCTGCCGCAGGCAATCGGGAGGCGGTTTGAGCCACCATACGGATCGCCGCATCGCTCGACGGCAACTCGCCGCGATGCTGTACCACCAGATTGGATGCCCGTTTGAGAGAGAGGGTATGTATCGTCACGTTTTCGGGATCCAATGCCAAAATACCGTCCAGCGTGCGCGAAAAGCTTTCGGTCGTGTCACCCGGCAAACCGGCGATCAGATCGGTGTTGATGCAATCAAACCCCGTTTTCACCGCCAGATCATACGCATCATAAAACTGTGCCACGGTGTGGCGGCGACCGATGGTGCAGAGCACTTCGTCCGACAGCGTTTGCGGATTGATGCTGACACGCCCGGCACCGCCCGTGCGAATGGCAGCGAGTTTTTCTGCCGTCACCGTGTCGGGACGACCTGCCTCCACCGTGTATTCACGCACGGTGGACAGATCAAACGAGTCCTCCACCGCACGCATCACGGCGGTCAGCTGTTCCGCCGAAAGCGTGGTGGGTGTGCCGCCGCCGAAATATACCGTTTCCAACCGCAATCCCAGATCGCGTGCCACTTCGCCCGTGCGACGAATCTCACGGCACAGCAACTCCACGTACGGATCGATCAAATGCTGTGCGCGTGCCACCGTATAGGACACAAACGAGCAATAATCGCACCGCGTGGGACAAAACGGAACGGATACGTACAAACTGAACGATTCGGGCCGCGACAAGGCGAGCAGTTGGTTTTCTGCCGCAAAGGTGGTGCGCACCAACTGCATTTTTTCTTCCGACAACAGCAGTTTATCGCGCAAATACGCTTCAGCCGCGGCTTGTCCACGTTCCGCCGTGAGCCGCCGCAACAATTTTACGGGGCGCACACCCGTGAGCACACCCCAGCTCTGTGTAAAGCCGCACAACTTTACAAGATGGTAATACAGCAAGGTTGCCATGGCGAGTTCACACGCATCGCGGTGGTTTTCTTCATCTTTCACCACGGTTTCTTCGGCGGTTTCATCAAAGTCATCCAACACCAACCGCACAGTAACATACGAGGCATATTCTTTCTCTTCAAGCAAGGTATATACCTTTACACCATCCGTAGGTATTCCGTCCCATCCACCGTGGCGAATCGGCTCGTGCGGCAAAAACAAACGCGCGGTATTTTCCAATTCGAAGTGGAAATCATGCCCTTGCATGGCTATATACATTCAGATTCCCTCTTTCATATAGGGGTTCGTTTTTTGCTCTGCAAACAAGGTGGTGGAAGGTCCGTGTCCCGGCATCAAGCGGTAATCCTCGGTCATTGCCGCAAAGCGTGCCAGGGTGTTCAGCAGCACCGTGCCGTCGCCCGACGGGAGATCGCACCGCCCGACCGAGCCTTGGAACAGCGTGTCGCCGCAAAACAAGGTGTCACCGCAAAGGTAACAACTGCTCCCTTGGGTGTGTCCGGGTGTGTGCCACACCGTAAAGGTGAGATCCCCCACCGAAACGGTGTCCCCTTCCCCCACCGTTTCGGTGGGGCACGGCAAGGTGAACGGTGCACACGCCAGCCAATTCATCAAATTGCGTGCGGAATCAGAAAGCGCCGCCACTTCCCCCTGCGGCAAAATAAAGCGTGCACCCGTGGTTTGCAACAAAGCGGGCAGCGCCAAAAAGTGATCGATATGCAAATGCGTGAGAAGCACGGCATCCACCGTGAGCCCTCGTGTTTCTGCCTCGTTCAAAATGCGCCGGGCTTCGTCGCCGGGATCGATCACCGCACAGCGGCGATCCTCCCCCCACACGAGATAACAGTTGGTGCCGAGTTGACCGACGGGAATAGTCAAGAACTCCATATCAAAGCCCTTTCGCATCCACAGCGGTATCGAGCCACAAGGTGACGGGCCCGTTGCCTTGCATCGCCACCGTCATATCCGCGCCGAACACACCCGTTTGCACCGGCACGCCCTCATCTTTGAGCATCTGCACAAAGGTGTTAAACAGAGGTTCTGCCACTTCGGGGCGCGCCGCTTCCACAAAGGCAGGGCGGCGACCGTGGGAGGCATCCCCGTACAACGTAAAGTTGGATACCACAAGCATAGCGCCTTCAATATCCTTGACCGATAGATTCATACGGTCTTCCTCGTCCGAAAACACACGCAGTCCTGCCAGTTTTTTGGCAAGCCAGCGTGCTTCTTTTTCGGTGTCGGTGTGGGTGACCCCCACCAGCAACAAAGCGCCGGGGCCGATGGCACCGACCACCTCTCCCTCCACCGTGACGGAGGCTTCGTATACGCGTTGAAATACGGCTCTCATACTCTTTATCCTCTCGAAATGTCGTGCACACCGCCGATCTTGCGCAGGCGTGCCACCACCGTGTTCAAATGGTCCACGCTGTTGACGGCGATGGTCAGGCTGATGGTCGCTTCGCCTTCGTCGTTATCCTTACTGTTGAGCGCGTGGATCATCACGTGCATGGATGCCAGTTGGGTGGTAATATCCGCCAGTAAGCCCATACGGTCGGAGGTGTGCAGGTGAATGGTGGCTTTGAATTCCGAACGGTCGGAATCGTCCTCCCACCACGCACGCAACCAACGCTCCGGCTCGGCGGCGTTGGCCATGTTCTGCGGCACGTTGGTGCAATCGCGTTTGTGCACCGACACACCGTACCCACGGGTAATAAACCCGATGATGTCGTCACCCGGTAACGGATTACAGCAACGCGCAAATTTGACCAGGCAGTTGTCGGTGTGCTCAATGATGACACCGCCGTTGTTACGGTGCGAACGGGACGGGACGGTCACCACTTTTTCGGGGGTCACCACTTCCTCCGCCTTCAAAATGCGCGCATATTCGTCCTTAATACGGGACAGCACGCGCGACATCGCCACACCGCCGTACCCGATGGCGGCATAGAAATCGTCCACCTCGGCATAGTGCCAACGGCGGCTTTGTCCGGCAATCATCTCTTGCATACGCTCGTCGGGCAAGCGCACGCCGAGGCGCTGCATTTCCCGTTCAAGATCCTGTTTGCCTTTTTGAATGTTCTCTTCACGGCGTTCTTTCTTGAACCACGCGCGAATCTTGTTGCGCGCTTCGCCCGTGCGCACAAAATTGAGCCAATCGCGGCTCGGTCCGCGCCCTTCCGAAGAGGTGGTGAGGATCTCCACGATCTCGCTGTTTTTCACCTGATAATCCAGCGGCACAATGCGCCCATCCACCTTGGCACCCGTCATACGGTTGCCCACCGCTGAGTGAATGGCATACGCAAAGTCCACCACCGTACTGCCCAGCGGCAACGAAATCACATCACCCTTGGGGGTGAAGATAAACACGTCCTCCGACGTGAAATCGGATTTGATACTGCGCACGATCTCTTCTGCATCGTCCACATCTTTTTGGTTTTCAATAAACTGACGCACCCATGCCAGACGGTCCTCCAACTTATCCTTGCGCTGAATGCCGAGTTTATACTTCCAGTGCGCCGCGATACCGTATTCCGCCGTGTAATGCATTTCCCACGTGCGGATCTGCACTTCAAACGGAATCTTCTCCTTGCCGATCAGCGTGGTGTGCAGGGATTGGTACATATTCGGCTTGGGGGTGGAGATATA